>CAMAMD010000231.1 GCA_945836785.1 uncultured Clostridium sp. | reverse complement strand
ATAAGCTCATTTGCATCATATTTGGAAGCGGAATACAGGGAACTTCCTCAGATTGTAATCATAATAGACAACTTTAATGCATTAAGGGAGTTATTTGTTTCGAAGGAAGATGAAATATTACCATTATGCAGGGAAGGAATATCCGTAGGAATATCAATTATATGTACAGATATTCAGACAAATGGAATCGGATATAAATACATGTCGTCATTTTCCAAAAAAATTGCACTTTATTGTAATGATGAAGGCGAATACGCATCGCTATTTGGACATTCCAGACTGACAAATCGAAATATACCCGGACGTGGTTTGGTGGAAATTGATAAGAAGATATATGAATTTCAAGCTTTTCTTGCATTTAAAGGTGAGAAGGAAATGCAGCGTGTAAAGGAGATTAAAGATTATGTAGAAGAAATGAACAGCTGCAACCAAGGCCAACACGCAAAACGTATACCTGAAATCCCGGATGTTTTCACGATGCAGTATGCGGAGGAGCAGTATCCGCAGCTTATGCACATGCCTTACCGGGTTTTGTATGGTATTAATTTCAGAAATGCAATACCTGAGGTATTGGATATGAGAAAGATAAATATGCTGGGTATCATTGGAAGAGAGGGAATGGGACAGACAAACTTTGTTAAAAACATCATTGAATCTCTCGAACATAATGCTGAATCAGCACCTGTCGAAATCTACATATTGGACGATTATAACAGAAAGTATGTATCGTACTGCAATCATAAATGTGTAAAAGTGTATGCCTGTGAGGGCGATGGAATCATATCAGTTTTGGAGGAATTTGAGCAGCATGCCATAAACATGAAAGAAAAGATGATGCAGAATCATGGAAAACCGGAAGAATCATGTTATAAGCTGCTTATATTACAGAACAAAGAAGCCATTGACGTGATACATAAAAATAAGGCTTGTCTGGAACGCTATAAAAATATTGTGAACCAATATAAAGGATTTAATATGGGAATCATCATTCCGGGTATTCAGAATGCGGCTGTGCCGTTTGCAGGTGCTGATGTATACAGGATGTTAAAGGATAACAAACAATATATGATATTTGATGATTTAAGTAACATCAAGGTGTTTGATATTCCTGTGTCAATAACAAGATTATTTGACAAGAAAGTCAATGTAGGAGAAGGATATTACTATGGAGATAATACAATCAGAAAAGTAAAATTCCTGAAAATACCAGATAGATAGGAGTGTGTTTTATGTCAAAAAGCAACAAAAAAAATGATAGTACAGAGTACCAGAATTTTCAACAGACTATGCAGGAAACCAAAAAAAATATTTCGATTTATCAAGGCAAAATTAACATGCTAAATGCGAAATATAACCGGCTGGGGGCTGCAGAGGAGGAGCTTGCTGCATATCAGGAGGAGCTGGAAAGTCACAGAAGCACTTTATGTGAAACACCATCTTATATCGACGGACAGTGGATCGGTGATTATGAGACAACATATGATACGGCTGTATATGATGATGTCTATAGCGTAATTTACCAGGCGTATATACAAAACAT
This sequence comes from uncultured Clostridium sp., assembly GCA_945836785.1. The sequence goes on along the minus strand of CAMAMD010000231.1, from coordinate 985 downwards.
ACAGGATGCAAGAGATGATATTACGGTGAAGATGGTAGAGCTGGAAGATAGCATAAGCGAATACGAGGCTGATATAAAGGCTGAGACAAACAGGATGTGGGATGCAATAGGTTTAAAATGGTAGGAGGATTGAGAATATGGAATACAGAGAGGACAAGCTGCTTCCTTTGGGGAGCATCGTGGCATTAAGAGGAACTGCAAAAAAGGTTATGATTGTTTCGAGAGCGGTGGGGGTAAGCCAGCAGGGTGAGATGGTGTATTTTGAGTATGCGGCGTGCGGATATCCGGAGGGTGTAACAAGTGATAAGCTTTTGTTTTTTGATACCAGGGAAATCGCCAAGATTATGTTTATTGGTTATGAGAATGAGGAAAATGACATTGTTATGAAAGATATCAATGTGTGGAGAAACGAGAAAAAGAAGATATAGGAGGTGTGTAATATGGCAGATAAAATTGCGATGGATGAGGTTGTATTTCAGGATATTTATGACATAAATGTAAAGGACTTAATCACTGTAGATGATTATTCATCCAACCAGGACACGGTACAAAATGTTATATATTCGGATGTGCAGCAGACAGAAACAATTGATAAGTATTTACTATGTACCAATATGATTATATGTATGTTGAGAGATTGCTATGACTTATGTGAGCAGGCAACACATACATTTAAGGAGATTGGAGATAACCTGAAGGAGCTGGATGATACATTGCATATCACGCTGTATGGGGAAGAGGCTTATTATGGGAGTATAAAAGAAGAACAGAAAGAAGAACAGGGGTATTTATGGGGTACGACGTAAATTATTCAAAAAATATAGAGATGCAGTTAAATCTGGACAATCTATTATCCAAGTGTTCGGAGTCTCTTGATATAATTGAGACGGTATTAGCACGCATATCCGGGACAGGTTCTTTACAGTGTAAGGCAAAAACAGCCTTGAGTGCATACATAAACGATGTTATACTGGGTGTAATGATA
>CAMAMD010000230.1 GCA_945836785.1 uncultured Clostridium sp. | reverse complement strand
AAGCACGGATGCCAGTCAGTACATGAAACGGCTGATTTTCTCGAGGTTTCTGAGGAATTTCTCAGAGAATGTGTAAAAGCTTATTATGATAAATATGGACCTTTTCTCAAATACAATGATTATTTATTTATATTCAGTGAAAATGGCCTCAATATATCAAAGGCAATATAAAAAGCCCGTCAAGACCCCTCAAGACGAGCTTTAAATAAATAAGGGATGTGATATATCACACCAGATTACAAAGTAATTATATCACACCCCTTTCATAAATGCACCTAAAATTTGCAGAAAGGAGTGTTTTTTTATGGGTTCTGTTACAGCAAGAAAACGAGGAACTAAATGGGAATATCGTTATGAGATAGCATCCGTTTCCGGGAAACGCCAGTGGGACACGAAGGGCGGCTTCAGAACCAAGGCGGAAGCTCTGGAAGCCGGCAATGTAGCTTACAATGAGTATAAGAATTCCGGATTAAAATTTACGCCCACCAAGATATCAGTGTCAGACTATCTGGACTATTATTATGAAACATACTGCAAGACGAATCTTAAGGATACCACCTTGCAGAACTACGAAAAGAAAATAAGACTTTACATCAAACCTGCACTTGGCAAGTATGAGCTTCAAACGCTCAACCCTTCCGTGTGCCAGGAGTTCATTAATAACATTTTCAATGAAGGCTATTCAAAGAACTCACGCACAACAATGAAAGGCATCTTGAGCAAAGCTCTTGATTATGCTGTGGAGCCGCTTCACTATATCAAGACCAATCCTATGCGTTATGTACGAAATCCACTGCCAACAGCGGAACCGGCAAAGCCCAGCAGAAAAAAAGACAAGGTATATGTTCGGCCGGAGGAATGGAAGAAAATCATATCAAGGTTCCCTGAGGGCCATTCCTGCCATCTTCCGCTTATGCTGGCTTACCACTGCGGGCTGCGTCTCAGTGAGATTTTCGCCCTTACCTGGAATGACATTGATTTTGAGAATAATAAAATTGATATTAACAAGCAGATTCAGATGGAGACAACCGGGTACTGGACTTTCACCGCTCCCAAATATGATTCATACAGGAATATCACAATGGGAAAAGCATTGTCGGACCTTTTAAAGCGTGAGAAGAAAAAGCAGGATAAAGCCAAGCTCTATTACGAGGAGTATTATTCGCACCAGTATGTTAATGAAAGCCATCAGCTTATTAAAGACATACAAGGTGACACTGTACCGGATGGATGCACAGAAGTCTTTCCGATTAACATTCGTGAGAACGGCACCTATTGCCAGCCCAGAATAACCCAGCATATGTGCCGCATAATACATTATAAATTAGGTTACACTTTATTCGATATGCACTCGCTGAGGCACACCCACTGTTGTATGCTCCTGGATGAGGGTGCCCCCATAAAGTTCGTTCAGCAACGCTTAGGACACAAGAATGTTGAAACAACCTTGAATATATATAGCCACCTGACTGATAAGATGGAAGAGATTGGAAGCGAAATACTTGATAAACTTTAATTACAGAAAAAGCAGGTGCACAATCGCATCTGCTTTTTTCACCTCAATCTATACGCATATACATTGGGTCATTCTTGCATATTTCCATATTGTTTTCCTTTTCCATAAACTCGGAAAAGTCTGAGAATAAATTTCTCTCGTAAAATCTTTTAGCCTTTTTATCAGCATATAGAACTATGTATTTTGCAACCGCATATTTTTCAGATACGCCACGGCAGTGTTTTATTACTTCACACATAATGCTGTCACTGAGATAGAAATGTTCATCTCTATCTTCAGCAGATTCTGAATATTTATCCATATGCATTTTCTGATATGCTGTGTCTAACGCAAATATATCAATCTTGATTGCCGGAAGCACCTTAGTATAATTATCAACTTTGTGAATGATTCCTGAAGCTGCTAATGAGAAAATACTGATAATTTTCCCACTATCCAAATCCCACACCTTAAAAGGGAGACCATCTTCAATATCAACTTCACCGTGTAAAATCAATTCTTCATGAATATATTTATCAAGCTGAACATTTCCACACGAAAAAGCCTGAAGTGCTTCATAGTCTTCAGGCTTCAGTAAAGCATATTCGTATTTTATATCTTCACCATACACATGACTCATTTACTTTTCTTAGATGCTACTTTATTAACAGCCGACTTTCTATTCTCAAATCTCCTTATAGCATCTGAACTGGTACTCACCTTCTTGGTAAGAAATTCCTTCGCCTTATGTTCGCTTAAGACAAATGCGCCACTTACAGGTTTTGATATAGCTGCCATAGTATCATCTCCTTCTTTTGAATTATTTGTCTCGTTGATAACGCAGACACCTCCTTCATAACTTACTACTGTTACCTTGGGGCTTTCGTGCATTATCAAGCTCTTGTATAAAAAACAGGCAATGTCTTCATAACATTCCCTATCTGTAATTCAATGCTACCATACGGGCATAAATTTGTCAAGTTCTCGCGCTAGTATTATTACTTAATTATATTTAATTGATTTTATTTGATT
>CAMAMD010000229.1 GCA_945836785.1 uncultured Clostridium sp. | reverse complement strand
ATTATCCATATATACATGCCATATGACCTTTTTTATGATATCTATAAGCTTTATATATTTTACATACTGTACCCTGTACGCCTATCAACAACATGTACATACTCTGTACCATGCAACCATGCTTTCAGATTATGAACACATATATGAAAGACATTATCTATCGTAACATCCAGATGAAATCCCCCGGTAATATGCGGTGTAATCAGCATGTTCGGAACAAGATAAAGAGGATGCCCATCAGGCAGTGGCTCCTGCTCACATACATCAAGCCAGACACCTGCAAACCTACTATATATTTCTTTCTTTAATATAGCTTCTGTGTCAATCGCACTCCCTCGTCCGACATTCATCAGATATGTTCCCCGCTTACATTTCCCTAAAAGAGTTTCATCAAACAGATGATATGTCTGTTCCGTTCCTGGAAGGCACAGTGCTATAATATCAGCCTTGCCGACCTCTGTTTCCAATTCCGTCATCCCATGTATCTCGTCAATTTCAGCGGGACAGACATCTGTTCTTCGTCTGATACCTGCAATGTTACAGCCAAATGCTTTCATCCTCCGTGCAAACTCAAGTCCGATATCCCCTGTTCCAACAATCAACACCCGTTTTCCCATCGGGGACGCAACCATTCCCTCGTCGCACCATACAGCTTTTTTATGATTTTCAAGATATGTAGGAATCTTTTTCATCATAACAAGCAGCATTGCCACCATATACTCTGCAATCCCAATTCCATATCCCCCAGTTGCACAGGTCAAAATTGTATTTTCTCCCACTACCCCCGGTTTTGCATATGCATCTGCCCCGGATGTCGTGAGCTGCACCCATTCCAGGCTCTGATTACACTTCAAGATATCAATAGAAATGTTACCTATAACAGCATCTACGTTTTGTATTATATCTGTTGTCACAGCTTCCTTGTCCATGAAAATAATTTCATTTCCCGTAGCAATGTCTTGCAACACTTTCTGTTTTTCTCCATCAAACGGACCGCATGCCAATATTTTCTTCATACCGCATTTGCTCATTTTTATTTTCCTCCATGTCTTTGTTCCAATATTATAACTGTCACCAGATTCTAGCCCTGGTAAATTCTTCCTGCATAGAATAATATTGTCCGCATCCGCTACAAAGTCTTTCATCGTGAATTCTGATGGTGTGACATTACCAATATTATCAATCCTGTACTCTATCAACATTATATGAACGGGAAATTTACTTGTCAACAAACGCCTCTCTATATTTCGTCTCAAATATTTTACAGTTTATTTTCCATAATTTATTGTTCTTTTTCTCAGCATCATGTTATACTTTTTCTATTAACGGATTCATATGATACTTATAGACCAGATATTTACTGCATGGAAAGGAAGATGACAGATATGACCAGTATCAAAAATATCAGCATTAAAAATTTACTTGTACTGACAATGGCAGGTTTCATCAACGCGTTCGGTATCACCATATTTCTTGCTCCGGTCAATCTATATGACAGTGGAATTTCGGGTACCTCTATGCTACTGTCCCAGATTACGCCACCCGCTTTTTCTTTATCGGTATTCCTGATTATCCTGAATGTTCCTTTATTTTTATACGGTTTCAAAAAACAGGGGAAACTCTTTACTATTTACGCAATATATACCGTAATCATCTATTCTCTTGGTTCCTGGCTGATTACGGATATTCTTCCGATAGATGTGCGTTTTGCTTCCCCACTTGCGGGCACAGACTTACTGCTTTGTTCTATCTTCGGCGGAATCATATCCGGTGTGGGAAGCGGTCTTGCATTACGATTCGGCGGAGCCATGGATGGAATCGAAGTTATGGCAGTTATTTTTGCAAAACGACTGGGCATTTCAGTTGGAACATTTGTCATGATTTATAATATATTGCTTTATATTGTATGCGGTATTGTTAAAGGAAGCTGGATCCTGCCTCTTTATTCTATCGTTACATATTATGCGGCACTCAAAACACTTGACTTTATCGTTGAGGGTATCGACCGTTCCAAGGCAGCATTAATCGCCACAAAAAAACCGACCGAGATATGCAAAGCATTATCCCAGTCGTTTGAAAGCGGTATGACCATCCTGCCTGCCAAAGGAGGGTTTTCAGGCGAAGAATGTGCCATGATTTATTTTGTTGTAAACCGATTTCAGATTGGTTCGCTGAAAAGCATTATTCACGAGATAGACCCCCTCGCATATATTACAATCAGCGATGTTGCTGATATATTCAGCTCCAACAGATGATATAAAAGCATCAAAATGAGTACTTTCCCCATACATTTTTCTCAGCATCAAAAATATTTGCATAGTGGAGCAGGGTTGCCCTGAATTCAACATATTCCTCAGGCAGACCGGCAATCAAAGTATGCATATCCTGAACCGTAAATAAATCCTCCGCAATACATACCTGAAAATTCTCATACAAATGTTCCTCGTCCTCTAACAAAACATCTGTCAGGGGGCCATATCCGCTGCCCATTTCTTTTCCTTTTTGATTCTCAAACATATCCGCCCATGATTTAATGGTAATTTT
>CAMAMD010000228.1 GCA_945836785.1 uncultured Clostridium sp. | reverse complement strand
TATTAACCGGCTGCCGATTTCCGGCAACTCTTGTGGCTGAAGAAGTTCTACTTCTGTTTATATTTTGCGTCTTAGTCGATTTTCTCGAATAAGCTAATGCATTAATACGATTTGTATACCTGCTCAGCATACCAGATGTAATTCTCATAAAAATCATCCTCCCTGTAACCTAACGGTTTATTTGTTCTTCTATCCTCATTATCGTTCAGTAAATTCATAAAATAAACCGCCTCTACACCACTGGACATTTTTACGCAGTAACCGGACTTAATTTGCTCTCTTCTGTAACATCACAGTCGTACAGAATTCTTTTTCCTCTGTATTTATCTGTATTTTCCCAAAATAGGAGTCTGCAATTGCCGACACATTTCTAAGCCCCATTCCGTGGTACTCATTGTGCTTTATATCATCAATCTTTGTCGATATCGGCAGTCCGTTTTCTCCCAAAAGCACTTTTTTCCCGTCATATGAATTTCTTACCGTCAACAACACACAGGGTTCTGACGTAATAAGAGAAATATGTATCCAACGATGAAAATTGGTTACATTCTTACATGCTTCTATGGCATTATCACAGAGATTCGATAAAATGATTCCCATATCAAAATCAGCTATTCCACCATCATAGCTGAAATCAACGGACATCCTTATATTATCCTTTATCGCTATTCTATATTTATCATTCAGAACAACATCACAAAGTGTATTTCCCGTGCTGAATTTACCGTCAATTTCTTCTATCACCTCATTCAGTCTGTCGATGTAATCTCTGGAATCTTTAGCCTGTCCTGTATCGATCAGTCCCTGTATAATCTGCATATGATTTTTCATATCATGCCTTAGACTTCTCAAGTTTCCATATAAAACCTGTGCTTCCTCAAACCGTTGCTCCAATTGCTTTAATCCAAGTTCTCTCGATATTACGCTTTCCCTTTCCAATAAATACTGCTTATAACGGCTAAATGTGAAGATTGAAGCATATTCTCCTGCCAAAAGCAGTGCGGCGATAACCGGGATTTTCCATAGCGAATCTGCGGCTTGTTCATATAAAATAAATACTTCTTTCTCCAGCGGAACCACACTAAGGCTGACAACCATATACGCCAAAATGATTCCGGCTATATTTTGCACCGATAAAAATACAAATTCCATAATTGTCATATCTGATAATTCCGGTTTCATCTTAATGAATATCAGATACAGACAACCAAAAATAATTGTATAGGTAAGCATCAACGCAATTTGCAATATGCCTGTCTGAAAATATATTTTCTCCACTACGTCAGGAGCATTCATATCCAGTCCGGCATTTAACTTTTCTCCGAAGAGCTGATAAAAACTATTTGCAATCGGAAGAGACAGTGCATGCATATTATATAAAAGCAGAAGTAAAAAGGTTGGTTTTTCCCACTTACATATTTTGAAGAAATAAACATATGAAACACATAATACAAATATCGGGAAATATCGAATATATGACGGAATCTCTATCATATCCAGTATAATCAGATACATCACAAGCACTATAAATAATGCATATTTTCTCTTTTCACGCTCAGGTTCTATCAGATGATTCCATAATCCCATGAAACATAACATCAAAACAAGGGTTCGAAATACAGATGACAATTCCATGATCAAATTGCATGTGTTCTCCGTCATAATTTGCCTTCTTTCCACCTCAAGTAATTCATATAGGAAGCAGCAAAATCCTGGTATCTGTATTTTGACATCAAGAGCATTTCTCCTGATAATAAGCTCACTGAAGTCCTGTCATATTTTTGTATATACATCATATTTACGATATATCCCTTATGAATTCTAAAAAAACGGTTATCCAGTTCTTTCTCCAGGTCATTCATTGCACCATAATACTCTATTGCCTCCCTGCTATTAAGGTGAATAATATTTTTACGGTTTTGACTTTCCACATAAACAATACTTGAGGCAGAAATCGAATATGTGTTGCCGGCACTCTTTATCGTAAGAACTACATCTTTATCGCAGAGGTGATCGATCACCTTCTTTGCCCTGACGTAGGATTTCCTAAACACTTCATCAGAAACCGGCTTGACCAGAAAATCAAATGCCTGGACAGAAAAAGCGCGGCCCATATACTCCTTATATCCTGATACAAATACAATCAGTGGCAGACTACCATATGGTGAAACACAAGCGTCCTCCTGCCTGGCTCTTAACAGATCTGCAAGCTCCATGCCATCAATTCCGGGCATCTCAACATCAAGATAAATCAGATCAAATCCACTCATTTTCTCCGGAGTCATTTCTCCCGGATGAAAAAAAGTCCTGACCTCATCTCGATTTCCCTGAAATTCAATTTTAGCCTTCAAAAAGTCTATTGCTTTCACATCGTCATCGCAGATTGCAATTTTCATCAAAATCACCCCACTTTATTATCGAATATTATTTTTGATATGTGTATTTGTATGTAGTAAATGGGCAGTTTATTGTAACAAAAAGAACCGGGACCTCTACCCGCCCCGGCTCCGTTTTTTAGATATTTATACACTCTTATCTACCGCAGCACCTTTG
>CAMAMD010000227.1 GCA_945836785.1 uncultured Clostridium sp. | reverse complement strand
AATCCCGTCCTGTAAGTAAAGAAAAAATACTTACTACTTCACAGGCACTTAATCTGCTTAGACAACGAGGTTATCTCATCAAAGATGATCCTTTACCTGCTTCTTGATTAGGTGTTGCGTTAATATTCAATTTCCAGCCATTATATGATGGCTTATTTGTGATGCTCAAATTTATACTCTATCCGCTACCTCTTAGTTTCAAACTTTTACCTCACGCTTTTTTGATTTTTTCTTTCCTCTCCGCATATTTTTTTACAAGCATATCCTTCCACAGCGGCGGATAAAACAATATCAGCAGAGGAAATAATTCCAATCTTCCCGCAATCATATCAATCATCAGCACATATTTTGAAAATGAACCAAAAACAGAAAAATTGGACGCCGGACCAACCATCTCAAGTCCCGGCCCAATATTATTAATTGTCGCCGCTACTGCAGTAAAACATGTAACCAAATCCTTCCCCTCAAGAGAAACCAAAAAAACAGAAATAGAAAACACAATCATAAATGTAATAAAATAAACATTAACCGCCCGCACAACCTCATGTTCTATCGGTTTACCATCCATTCTGATTTTCTTGATACTTTTCGGATGGATGTAAGAATCCAGTTCTTTACCCACAGTCTTAAACAGAATCTGAAGCCGTGATACCTTAATTCCGCCTCCCGTACTTCCCGCACAAGCTCCAATAAACATAAGCAACACCAGAATAACCTTGCAATTCTGTGACCAGACATTAAAATCTACAGTCGAGAATCCGGTTGTGGTTATAATCGATGCCACCTGGAATACCGATTCACGAAGTGCTGTCGCGGCACTGACCGAGGTCTGGCATATATCCACAAAAATAATGCCAACCGCTGCTGCAATCGTGATGAAATATCCCCGCACTTCCTCCATTCCAAACGCCTTTTTCACATTGCGGAATAAAAGCAGATAATACATATTGAAATTCACACCAAACAATATCATAAATATGGCTACTACCCACTGGATATACGGAGAAAATCCGGCAAGACTGTCATTTCTCGTTCCGAATCCACCCGTTCCGGCCGTTCCGAAAGCGGTACAAATAGCATCAAAAGCAGGCATTTTCCCCACGATAAGCAATATGTATTCAAGAAGCGTCATGCCAAAATATATCATATACAAAATTCTGGCAGTATATTTTACTTTAGGTACCAGCTTACCCACAGATGGACCCGGGCTCTCTGCCCGCATGAGATTAATATGGGAACCTCCGCTTAACGGAATGATTGCAAGCAAAAACACCAACACACCCATTCCGCCTACCCAGTGGGTAAAACTTCTCCAAAACAGAGAACAATGTGACAAGGCCTCTACATCTGTCAATATACTCGCACCGGTCGTGGTAAACCCTGATATTGTTTCGAACAGTGCATCCGTAAATGATGGAATCTCATCGGACAGCACAAACGGAATACAACCGAATAAACTTAAGAAAATCCAGCTAAGCGCTGTCGTCACACATCCTTCTTTCAGATAAAACACCTGATCCTTTGGTTTTTTAAGGCTCAAAACTGCACCAAGCAGCAATAAAGCAACTGCCACAATGCAATAATATATGCCTTCCTTTTCTCTGTACAACAGTGCAACCAGACAAGGAAGCAACAGCAATGCTCCTTCAATCTGAATCACATATCCAAGAATATATCTTATCATCGAACGATTCATAGCTTATCTCCCCTACTCCAGAATGTCTCTGATATCTTTAAATCCGGTATGCGTCGTCACGATCATGGCCTTATCTCCCACCTGAATGCAATCCTTACCGGTCGGAAGAATAATAGAACCGTTCCGGTTAATAAACGCTACCAACACATCTTTTTTCAGTTTTAAGTCCATCAACGAAACATCTGTAACCTCGGATTTTTCATCCACACGAAACTCTATGGCTTCTGCACGGTAATCAAACATATGATAAAGCGTTTCAATATTATTACTGTCCACAGAATTCTTTTTCGCACGGACATAGGCTATAATTGCCTCGGATGTGATGTTGCTCGGATATACAACACTTCCCATATCCAGTTTATTAATTACATTTTTAAAATTGCTTCTGTCAATCTTTGTAATAACCTTTGCCCCTGAAACCTGCTGGGCATGTAATGTCAACAAAATATTCTCTTCATCAATTCCTGTAAGTGCTACAAACGAATCAGCATACTCCAATCCTTCCTCGCGCAGTGTCTCCTCGTTGGTACCATCTCCGTTTATGATAACTGCTTTCGGCAAAAGAATACTTAACTCTTCACACCTTGCACTATTACTCTCTATGATTTTGACCGAAATACCCATATGCAGTAGCTGTTTTGCAAGATAATATGCAACCTCTCCGCCTCCGACAATCAACGTGTTTTTAACTCTTGAGGTCTTAAAACCTATGCTTTCCATAAATGTCTTTGCAGTCTTCCTTGATGCTACAAAGGATACAATATCCCCCTTTTCCATCTTGAAGTCACCGGATGGAATATGTACATTGCCGCCACGCTCTATAGCGCAAATCAATATATTTACATTTTTCCCTTTTCCGGTAAGATAACCACCCAGAGATGCAAT
>CAMAMD010000226.1 GCA_945836785.1 uncultured Clostridium sp. | reverse complement strand
TCTACTTGCATAATCATATTCTATCTTTATTTTATTCATACCATTGGGTGATGTAAAGGTATCTATTCTTTCATTTTTACACGACGATAATATACATATAACAACTATCATCGATACAACATGAGTTATTATTCGATATATTTTTTTCTTCATATTTCATTTCCATAATCCAGCCAATTCGTACCTGTAATACAAATATTCCATATCCTTGCTTAAACATTTAAGTCCACGAATGGAATTGTCAGAAAGCTGTCCATTTTCCTTTTTATGATATATTTCGCAACGTAAAATTCTTAGTTTATGAACTCCCGCTTACACATAATAAACTATTAATTTTTCATACATTTAACCACATGCAAATCAACGCATAGCCAGTGAGACAAGAGACCAAATCTCGATAAATGTTTCATTCGGTTGGATACATATATGCTTTGACATACCTATCGGTAAAAACAAAAAACTGATTAACATTACTATGAGAATCAACCATTTTAGAGAGAATGTATTGTCCTTTTTCACAGTCACCAAAATGGTACCTACCAAACATCCCAGCATAATTACAATATTATAAATTAATACAATATGTTTATTGATTTTCAGCACAATTCCGTATAATTCGTCTATTTCAGAAACCGTAATTCCAAAAGGAATGCCATGTGTTAGTCGCATTATCAAAAGAATAGCTAACAAAACAATATAAGTAATGATATATTTTTCTTCATGTGATTCTCCTTTACACTTTCATTTCACTGCCGTCATATCCCATGTCCTATATATTAGATACGAACAAAAATATCCTTTTTATGGTAGAAATCAAAAAAAATGTCAGTACGCTTTCCTTTATTTCTGTAAATACCGATTTGGTGGAATCAACACTCCACCAAGCATAATCCTATTATAATATACGACCTGCACTTTTTCCATTAAAAAAGCACCCAAGCTTTTCTGCCCGAGTGCCATCAAATCCTATTTCTATACTCTTACTTCAAATCCTTTCTTGAACATGAAAAACTTATTTCACCATCCCAAAATGCTCCAACGCATCCCTTATCGCCTTTTCCTTCTCCACTGGGCACTGTGGCTGTCTGCTATCCTCAGATTTCGGAAGATTATAATTCTCCCCAACCTCGATTCCACATTTCCTCTTTACCTGCGAAATATAAAGATTAGAAACTTTCATCCCATCATTATGCGCAGCGACATAATCCTTAATCTCAGCATAAGTCGCCTTGCTCTCCGCACTCGTCACATCAAACTCATCCAGTTCCAACTCTACTTCAACATAATCATCTGCTTTCCGTTGGGACAAAAGAACAACCGTCTCGACGTGCCCCGAATGCCCGAACTGATCCACAACTCCAACCTTCTCCAGCACAAATCCCTTTTGCACAAGAATTGCAATATCCCGTGCAAGGGTTGCCGGGTCGCAGCTCACATAGACCATGCGTTTTGGCTTCATCTGTTCAATGGTATCGAGCAATGCACTGTCGCACCCTTTGCGAGGCGGATCAACCACCACCACATCCGGATGGCGTCCTTCCTGCATATCCACGTTCCCTGTCATATCGCCGGATGCGGCATGGTCAAGTGTTCCGTTATAAAATGCCGGAACTATCTTCTCTGCCTTTCCGCACAAAAATGTTGCATTTTCGATACCGTTACAAGCTGCATTCTCCCGGCCATCGTCGATTGCCTGCGGCACAATTTCCACACCATACACCTTCTTCGCATGCTTTGCCAGACAGAGCGAGATGGTGCCGATACCGCAATACATATCCCACACGACCTCATCCCCGGTCAGTCCCGCATAGGAAACAGCCTTGTCATACAAAACCTTTGTCTGCGCAGGATTCACCTGATAAAAGGATAGTGGGGAAATCTTAAACCGGATGTCACCGATAAAATCCGTGATAGAATCTGCTCCGTATAATGTATCACACCGTTCACCTAGTATCCAATTCGTCTTTTCGGTGTTGTAATTGAGTGTCAGACTTTTCAGAACCATCTGCTTTCCATCTGCCTGCCCCGATTCATTGTACTCCTCCACAGCCTTCCGGATACAGTCTGCCCATTCCTGTTCGACGGCACTTCCGCCAAACTGCTTTCTCTTACCATTTATCACCACACACACCATCAGCTCCCCCGTGGAAAATCCGATTTCTACCCTTCCATCCTTCGAAAGTCCTACCGGAAACTGCATCTTATTTCGATAATGATACGGATTATCCATGCCGCAGACAGGCTCCATGAGAGCCCCTGCATCCTCGATTCCGCCGATACGTTCCAGACAATTCTTCACCTTGTTCCACTTATAGTCAAGCTGTTTTTGATAGTCCATGTGCATCAGCACACAGCCACCACACTGTCTTGCCTTTGGGCACACGGCATCCACACGGTATGGGGATGGTTTCAGGATTTCCTCCAACCGTCCATACGCATACCGCTTTTTAACCTTTACGATTCGTACCTTAATCTCGTCTCCGACTACTGTATCCTTCACAAAAATTGTCATACCTGCTTCCGTCTCACCCTCATATATATGTCCGATACCCTCGCCGTCATTGCCGATGTCCTCAATTACAATCTCATATATG
>CAMAMD010000225.1 GCA_945836785.1 uncultured Clostridium sp. | reverse complement strand
TCATAGCACTGTACCCAGTAATCCGCGTCAGGATTTCCAAATGCATAATTATATAAAGCACGCACATTCTCACTGTCTATTGCCAGATTAAGATAGTTAACTGACTTAGGCAGCTTTTTGACCAGCAGTGCCAGCATTGCAAGTATCTGCTGTTTCTTATTCCATGCAGGGTAAATATACACATTGAGTATATTAGTCTCTGCCATGTTTTCTGCACGGGCAAGCACTGCTGCCACAATCCTACCATTCTCCACTGCAAAAATACTGTTATCCGGGTCACAATCCCGCATAATATTGTCTCTGACACGCATAGGCATTTTGGTGTCATCTGAACGTAGATAATACTTTATCTCACTATGGGATAATTTGAGGAAACGTTTTCCATCGAATTCCATATAGGGCTGTAATGCCTTGGCACCTGCCAGTTTCCCGCGTTCATATCTATATACATGCCAGTCTAACTCTACCGGTTCGAAGCCTGCCATGCCTAAGAAGCCTGAAAACTCCATAAGCTCATCCATCATTCCTGTGGGACAACAGATAAATCTTCTGATTCCCTCATTATAAAACAGCTTCTCTGCATAGTACAGCATTCCCATCGCCCAGCCATTTTCCCGTTCCTCTGGCTTTGTATATATATATCTAAGTTCAACTGTATCCTTGCGGACAGCATCGAATACAAACGCTCCAACAGTAATGATTTCCTTCTCATCATTCTGTCCGATTACAAGCCATCCACAGTGTTTATCTATCTTTTCCTTAATCTCATCATCAAGAAAACTAAGGTTTGCTGAAAGCTCATCAGCTGTCAATAGACGGTAATTCATCAGTAACTCCTCCGCTTTTCATCAAGTTTCCTCAAGCCGGTCCATTCATTATGCCTCTTCGTTATCCTTGCTATCCCCGTTATCTGCATTTCAATCCGCAGCATTTTAATTCGCTGCATTTTAGTTCGCTGCTTCCTCACGAATAATCTCATCTATTTTCAAAAGGAAATCTATCACAGTATGTATATCATCTGTATATTTTCTGAGTTCAGTAATAAACTCCTCATCTTTAACATAGTCATCCCCCTTAAGAGTGATAAGCTTTCTAAAAACTTCCATGATTTCCTTGACTTCATCCATATTCTTTTCATTACTCCACAGAGTATGAAGAATTGTTTCTATTTGTCCATCATAATTCTTTTCAGCTTCATTAATCAAGCTTTCCATGCCCATGGCTTTAATATGTAAATCATGTACAAATATACTGCCCTCTTCAAGCCACTTATTATACTCCTCTTTTGCGGACTCATATTCGTCAGACGCTTGAACAAATCTATTTTTATGCCCCTGCACTAATTCATGCAGTTCATTCTGCCATGCTTCATCAATCTGATTATAATACACTTTTCTGAAATTGTATGTGCTTATATCATAATCTTCGGCTGAAATAGTATCACAAACATTTACTATGGCGTCATAATCTGCCTCCATCTCCTGCTTATATGCACGCAGATAATCAAGCCTGGCCTGATTCATTATACTTTCTTTATCGGACAGATTCTTACCCACCTCTGAGAATGCCGGCTGCTGACCATAATTATTTAATTCCTCAATCTCCTTATCTAATCCCTCAATTGCTTTTTTCTTATCCTCAACAAGCTCTATAAGTCTATTAATTTCATTTTCCATATATTCATAATCAAGTTCTACAGGTTCTTCAATTTCCTTCTGTTTAATTTCAGATGCACTGCTTCCATTTTCCACATCATTATCAACATTATTTTCGGAAGATGAATAAAAAACATATGGTTGATTAACCTGTTTCTTATATTGCTCTGCTTCTTTCTTCGCTTTTTCTTCCTGTAAAGCTTTCTCTTCCTTTTCTGTCTTTTCTTTTTCTATCTCTTCTCCGGCGTTTTCTTCCTGTTTATTCTGCTGCTCGTATGAAGCCTGCTCTAAGCCGCTGTTTATATTCTCATTGTTTATATTCTCTTTGTTTATCTCATCATTCTTTGACTCTTCGACAGATAGAGGTTCCCCTGTAATTCTTCTCTCCTCAAGTTCCTCTAACTTGCTAAGCTCATGACGCATACTAAGCATCCAGCCCATGCGCCTTGCACCCTTCTCAGTTGAAAAAGCGGTCTTTTTGCCACTCTTGCTTCTAATATCAATATACTGCTCAACACACTGCTTAAGTGCAGCCCTGCTTTCCGTATCCATTTTTTTCCTGTACTTATCAATAGCATTGCGGACAGCACTATAATACTTAGAATCTGTAAAGGAAGCATCCCCGGTAATGCTGTCCATCACTTCATTAAAATTTCTCTCATGTTGTTCTAACATGGTCCATGGCTCAAGATTATAATCTTCTTCAGCAATAATATCTTTATAATCCGCTGCCTTTTGAACCAGCTCTCTGGCCTGCAGCCACAATGAGTCCTCGTTCGTATTCAGACTGCTTTTAAGAAGCTTTATTTCGTTACACATATTATTTACAAGTGTATTTCGCCTGGTAAGTTTTTCGGTAAATATCTTTTCAGAATTCTCATCAAGCTTCTTATATGTATTAATTGCATTTTTAGAGAGTTCATCAAAAACATCGGAAAACTCA
>CAMAMD010000224.1 GCA_945836785.1 uncultured Clostridium sp. | reverse complement strand
ACCTTAGTGTGGCAGTCTTATATTATTATTTAATATGGAGCTATTCCAAATCCGTATGTGCTGTCGGTCTTGTACTGGTAGATGTAAAAATCTTCCGGGTCCCCTTTCTTTGATGACAGTGAGATGAGATAAATATTTTGGTCATATATACCTGCAATATCAATGTAAGGAGATTCTGGGATATCTATATTGTCTATATTCTCGGAAATGGATTCCATTTGCATATTTTTATCGCCCAGGACATCATTAATATTTTCGTTCAGATAAACTTTTTTAATAGACGAAAATGGCTTACTGCTGTCATTGACCTGAGCTGCAAGAATGGTTCCGTTTTCGGTTACGAGAATGGTGTGCTCAAGCGTATTGTCAAATCTGGTAAAGTGAACAACCCACAGATAGGTCGTGTAGGTGTTGAATACGGTATCCGTGTATCGGTACAGCTCCGTGTTCCATGAGTACCAGTTGCTATATGCTGATGAGAGGGAATATGGATATACATTTTGTTTATAATAATATTCCATCTGCTCTTTGGTGAGTGCAATGATTTCGGCTTCGTTCAGCGTGCTTTCCCCCGGTGTTACCTGGACGCAATTGCTTTCCCATGTCCCTGATATAAGCTTGATACGGTCAAGGGAGGAGAGCTGTTCAGATGCATTTTTCGCCATGGCTGTACCTGAAGCAAGATAGTAACTTTCCGGTGCAGTTTCTACAACGGAAAGCTGGCTGTCGGTTGTCTTTTTTAGTATCAGCTTCGGAAGAAATATACCGCATATGACTGCGACGCAGGCAAGAAAAATTCCGAGCAGAAGAGATAGTGATAAATTGTGGTTTGGTCTTACGCTGTCTTTATTTTTCCTCATGGTCTGTCACCTCTTTTTTTGCTTCTGTTTTGCCTTTTTTCGTGATTCTGTTTTCCGAGTAAATTGAAAAGCGGACCCGCATTGTGGTTCCTTTACCCGGTTCACTTTCAATCAGAAATTCTGCGTTGTGGCATTGGAAGACCAGATTTGCAAGTGAAAGGCCAAGGCCGGCACCGCCTTCCCGTCTGGAACGGGATTTATCTACCATATAAAATTCATCACATATGCGAGATAAATGTTCTTTGCTGATTCCGATTCCAAAATCCTGTACTGTAAATTCATATGTATCCCCTGTAAGGTTTCCCGTGAATTTAATAATGCTGTTTTCTTCGGAGGCTTTGCGGGCATTATCAATCAGATTTATAAATGAGGATTTCAGAAGTTCCGCATCTCCGTACAGTTGTATATTTTTGACATGCATCTCAAGATGTATGTTTTTTTCTTTTAGAGCAGGATTTACACTGGCCGCTATTTCCTCGACAAGCTTTCCTGTATGGAAAGGCTCAGAAGCTATACTATGTTGCTTTGTGTAGATAAAATCAAGGAGCTTTCTTGACATGGATTCCAGGCGTTTTCCTTCACTGAATATGTAGGAGGCTGCCATAATCTGATTTTCTCTTGTCATCTCTTTGGAACGAATGGTATCTGCATAGCCGATGATGGAGGTCATCGGGGTTTTCAACTCATGTGTAAAGTCAGCGACAAACTGGTCCTGGCGCACGATCATGTCTTTTAGTTCATCAACGTGGTCGGAAACAGATTGTGCCATCTGATTATAGGTGCAGGCAAGAGATCCGATTTCGTCATGGGTTTTTACATCAGCACGGGCATCGTAATTCCCTTCACCAAAAGATTTGGAAACCCTGTTTAAATACTCAAGAGGTCTGGTCAGCCATATGCTGATTGCAAACATGCAGATTGAGCAGATGAGAACAACAACCACCAGCAGAAAACGAAAATACACAATCTGTTGTTCCATAAGTCTGTAAGCACTGGTGATATCACGTCTGTTTATAATGTTAAGGTTCGCATCCAGAACGGTGCTGCAGGAGGATGTAAATATATATTTTGTGCCGGATACATCTGTTATAACATAGTTTTTCGTTCCGATTTCGGCATTCATCCACAGTTCGTCCGGATATAAAATCGAGTCTTCGCTGTTTGTGTAAATCAGGTTACCGTCATATACAATATAGATTGCTGACTGATTTGCTGACATGCTGGATGTAACATCGGTTCCTGCAACAGATAATGCTTCAATAAATTCCGATGTGTTGCTTTTTACTGCGTCCAATAGCTGATATTCCACTGTGGATTGAATCATGTTGTTTTCTTCAATGGCATTCTTAATTTGGGAATCCAGTGCCAGCTTGAAATTTTTATCAATCATGAAAAAACCGACTGTGCCGATACCGATGGATAGAAGTATGATATTGATAATAAGTACTTTATATCTGAATTTCATGTATGAAATAACTCCTTATTTTCCTTCAAGCCGGTAACCGACCTTGTAGACGGTTTTAAGCTTATGTTCCAATCCTGTTTTTTTCCTTAATCTTTGAATGTGTAAATCCAATGTCCGTGTATCTCCGTAATATTCACTTTCCCATATGGATTCGTAAATACGTTCACGGAAGAGTGTGATGTTGACATTGCGGACAAACATAACAAGAAGGTCAAATTCTTTCGGTGTAAGGTCGAGAATGTTATTACCTTTTTTTACGATTTTGTTCTCAGGATC
>CAMAMD010000223.1 GCA_945836785.1 uncultured Clostridium sp. | reverse complement strand
TTAATCATACGCTTTTATCAACAAAAAATCAATGCATTTAGATAGACGAGGAATGAGGACAACATGGAAAAGATAAAAAATGATGATTTGATGAGGGGAATGTGCTGGGGACTTTCAATTTTTTTTCTTGCCGCTGCCGTGGGGACGGCAGTATACGGTGGAGACTGGGAACAGGTGTATAAAGGCTTTGTGCGAATCATCGGTTCGCCAAGTGCGTTGATCACAGATTATTTTAAAGTGGGCGGATTAAGTGCGACCCTTTTTAATGCAGGGTTGTGTACCTTTGCGTGCTGCTGCATCGTGCGCATCTTAAAATGCCGGCTTTCTTCTTCCTTTTTTGCCAGTTATATATTGCTTCTTGCCCACTGTTTTTACGGGATGAATTTGTTGAATATATGGCCTTGTTTTATCGGAGTTGCTCTGTATTACCATCACATAAAGAAAAATATCAGAGATTATATACATATTGCGATTTTTTCTATGGCTTTTGCTCCGTTGATCAGTGAGCTCCTGTTTCGTTATCCTTTGGGTGACAAGTTTGTGGCAGGAGAGATTCAGATTACTGCCGCAGGTATTATTTTGGCTGGTGTATTTGGCCTTATGGCTGGTTTTGTGCTTCCGGGAATGCTTGAAGGGGCATCGCGGATGCATAAAGGATATAACCTGTATAACGGAGGACTGGCATTTGGCCTTGTAGGAGGCTTTATTTATGCTTTCCTATATAAAACTATGGGTCTTACATCAGAAGGCCCTGTAGAGCTTGTAAACCCGTTATATGACGGTACAGGAGATCAATATATAATCTTTTGGAATGTAATGTTCGGAATTATTCTGATCAGTACTTTTATTGCGGGATATATTCTGAATGGACGACAGCTGAAAAATTATGACAGGCTTTTGTCAGAAACGGGACATCGAACCAATTATGCACAGACTTACGGAATGCCTTTGTGTATGATTAATTTTGGCTTATACGGCCTTATGATTCTTTTGTATATGGATGCAGTCTTTTTGCTTACAGACGGTGTGGCTTTTACCGGGCCGACAGTAGGAGCGATGTTTGCCGCCTTGACTTTTGCGGTGATCGGTCAGCATCCAAAGAATACATGGTCCATTTTTGGCGGTTATGTTTTCCTGTATATCATCGTTGCGGTGGTCTGTGCCCTTCAGGGACGTCCGGTTCCGTGGACTTTATCCACACAGGGATATATTAACGGTGTGGCCTTTGCGACGGGACTGGCACCGATTGCGGGACGTTATGGATGGAAGGCAGGAATTGCGGCGGGAGCGGTCAGTGCGGCTTTGTGCACGTCTACGGGAGCTTTCCATGGTGGATTCATGATTTTTAACGGCGGATTCACGGCGGGAATTACGGCGCTTATTATGGTGTCCGTCCTTGAACATCATTATCCGCATATGGAAGTAAATATCTGATAAAGATAAAGCATCTGCTTTGTGGAGTATAGATTCACAAAGCAGATGCTTTTTACATGGTCATTTAATTATTTGATTTTTTGAATCAGTTCCTGAGCGAATTCTTTGGCATGCTGAACCTTCAGATCATCAATGAAGGTATGTTTATAACCCATATCACGTTCGGCGAGCATACCCTCGTAAATCAGGTTGGAGTGTTTGCAGTAACGACGAATACCCTCCTCAAAGAGATCAGCACCTTTTTCGAGCTGATAGCCGCAGGTGGATATAACAGCAACGTGTTTTCCGGCCCACAGAGACGGTCCTTTTTCTTCTCCATAGAACTTGTTCATACCATACATTAAACGGTCCATAACGGCCTTCATAGGCGGTGTACAGTACCATGAATAGATTGGCGTGGCGAAGATGATGACATCACTGTTGATTACAGAATCAAAGATTGGATAGACATCATCCTGATGCTGACATCCGAAAACATTCCAGTCCAGCTGACATACCCGGCAGGCTTTACATGAATGGATAGTTTTGTCATAAAGCCATATGAGTTCAACTTCGTTTCCTTGTGCTTTTAATTCTTCCATAAACGGTTCGGTAATAGAAATTGTATTACCGGTTTTTCTTGGGCTCCCCATTAAGATACAATATTTCATAGTACCCCTCCCTCTCCTGGATTGATAAGAATATTATAGCATATAAAAGGGGTAAAATGCCACAATATTCTGCTAAAATAAAGGTCGAATGCCAGGCGTACGTAATTTTCTGTTACATAGAATAAATTGTCTGAATTCGTTTGCTGCGGGTGACATATAACTGGTATTTTTCCATACAAGATATATCGGATGATAAAAGCTTAGATCCGTAATGGGAAGGACTTTTACGGGAGTCGTGTATAAACTTGGGTTTTCTACGACGAAACCGATACCAAGACCTTTAGATACCATGTAAGTGATCGTGTTAGGCTCATTGGCTGAAAAAATGGTTTTTAATCGAAAATCTGAATCGGTTTTTCGGGCAATAGCTGAGTGAATTGTTGAGGCAATACCGGTGCTGCTGTTATATCCGATAAATATTTCGTTCTTTATATCGTTGAAACAGACTTCCTCCTTTTCGGCTAAAGGATGATTTACAGGAACAGCAAGGTAGATTTCCTCACAGTAGAGAAGATCTCTTGCGATGGAAAC
>CAMAMD010000222.1 GCA_945836785.1 uncultured Clostridium sp. | reverse complement strand
TCTTAGAAGGATAGGACCTATTATAGACAGAGTCAATATAGGCATAAGTATAGCTATTTTAATTTGTGCTGTTTTCATTCTTTTTGACATAAAGGGTCATCTGATTGGATTTCCTATTATGTTTTCATTGGCAGCACTTATGAATGCTATGATAGCATTTAAATGCTACAAGATGGCTGAAATCAGCCGCATGTTAGCTTTGGTGATAGCTGTAGTTTTGCTTATAATTTTGTCAATTATAGGCTTTATTGTTACTTTATAGCAGGCAGATATGAATATTAAAACAGGTATATTAAGAGAATTAAAGAAGACAAAGGAATATATATCGGGACAGGCTTTATGTGAAAAATTCGGGGTATCCCGCACAGCGGTATGGAAGGTGATTAATCAACTAAAGGAAGAAGGATATGATATCGCCTCGGTTACAAATAAGGGATATATACTCAATGAAAGACCTGATATATTATCCACCTGCGAGATAGAAAGCGAGCTTGAGGGTGGATTTGTAACGAATATACTCTATTATGATGAGATAGATTCTACAAATACAAAGGCAAAGCTTTTAGGTGAAGAGGGTGCGCCTACCGGCACTCTTGTAGTATCGGACTGCCAGTTAACCGGAAAAGGCAGAAGAGGAAAAAGCTTTGACTCCCCGGCAGGACAGAGTATATATATGACAATACTTTTAAGACCGGATATAGAACCCTACAAAGCATCTATGCTTACTATTATCTCTGCTATGGCTGTGAGAAATGCTTTGGAAGAGGTTTGTGGTATAAAGGGAGGCATCAAATGGCCTAACGACATAGTGGTTCAGGGGAAAAAACTCTGTGGCATACTTACTGAAATGAGTGCTGAGCTTATGCAGGTCAATTATGTAGTGGTAGGTATAGGCATCAATGTAAATAATGATGATATGCCACAGGAACTTAGTGAAGTCGCTATATCTGCCAAAATGATTACCGGCAGAAAATGGAAGCGCAGCAGTATTATAGCCAGAGTAATGCACTGGTTTGGAATATATTATGACAGATTCATGCAGACAAAAGATTTGTCAGGTATAAGGGACGAATATAACAGTTATTTGATTAATTACAATGATGAAATAGTCGTAATAAAGGAAAAAGACAGTTACAGTGCCATAGCCAGAGGATTGGCGGAGGATGGCGAGCTTATAATAGAAAGAGATGGACATCTGGAAAAGATAATGTCAGGAGAGGTGTCAGTCAGAGGTGTATATGGATATGGAAGATAAGGTGGTACTTTGTTGTGCCAACAGTTATGAACAGAAATATTATTTTAATGATCAGTTTGATAGATTACCGGAGGATGTAAAAAACGAGCTTCAAATAATGAGCGTGCTTTTTACCGAAGAGGTAGGCGGTGTGTTCTCATTGGCATACGATGAGAACGGGGAGCTCTCTTTTGATGTAATGTGCGATGAGGGAGATTTACTCTTCGATGAAATAGGCTGCGGACTTATGATAAAGAAACTGCAGAATGAAAAAAGAGAGCTTTTAGAGGCATTGGAAATGTTCTATAAGGTATTTGTCCTGGGAGAGGATTATGAATAGCCAATACAAAAGTTGTTCTTGGAGGATGGACATTGAGTATAGATTTTAGAGGAAAATTGGCACTGGGGCCAATGGCCGGGGTGACTGATTTGCCCTTCAGAGTGCTTTGCAGGGAACAGGGATGTAGTCTTTTGTATACAGAAATGGTAAGTGCAAAAGCCATATTATATAATAATAAAAACACTGAGGAGCTTCTGAAGGTGGATGCTAATGAGCATCCCATAGGGCTCCAGCTTTTTGGTTCTGACCCGGATATCATGGCTGATATAGCTGTCAGGATGGAAGAGACAGGAAGATATGATTTTATAGATGTAAATATGGGGTGTCCGGTACCTAAGATAGTGGGAAATGGAGAGGGCTCGGCCCTTATGAAAAATCCTGAATTGGCTGAGGCAATTATGGGAGCTATGGCAAAGAAATGCAAAATCCCCGTTACGGTAAAAATGCGAAAAGGATTTAATGATGACAATGTCAATGCGCCGGAGCTTGCCAAAAGACTGGAGGCGGCAGGGGCTGCTATGATAGCTGTGCATGGAAGAACCAGGGAGCAGTATTATTCCGGAAGAGCAGACTGGGATATCATAAGGCAGGTGAAGGAAGCTGTAAGCATACCTGTCATAGGAAACGGAGACATCACAGGACCTGAGGATGCATTGAGGATGATGGAGGAGACAGGTTGTGACAGCATCATGGTAGGCAGGGCAGCCAGAGGTAATCCATGGGTCTTTAAAAGAATAAGTGAGTATCTTACTGCCGGCAAAATAATAGACAAGCCGGATAGGAAAACGGTGAAAGAAATGATACTAAGGCATGCGAGAATGCTTATAGAGTACAAGGGAGAGTTTACCGGGGTCAGAGAAATGAGAAAACATACAGCCTGGTATGTTTCGGGTATGCCACATGCCACAGATATCAGAAATCGTATAAACTATGTTCTAAACTATGAAGAGATAGAACAATTACTTAATGAGGAAATGGGAGGATAAAGCAGAGAATGATTAATAGCGGATACAAAAAAATAGTCTGGGGTGTGCTGATAAGCGGACTTC
>CAMAMD010000221.1 GCA_945836785.1 uncultured Clostridium sp. | reverse complement strand
GCATGAAGACGGTCGCATCGATCGCACCGACACTCATAGGACTTATGGTTTCCGTGGGTGTGCTTCGTGCGTCAGGCTTTCTTGATATGTTAAGCAGTTCTATATGCAGTATCACCGGAGATTTTCCACATGAGCTTATATCACTTTTTATTGTAAAAATATTTTCCTCGTCGGCAGCAACTGGACTTGCACTTGACATTTTCAAGGAATACGGAACAGATTCGTATGCCGGACTTGTAACGTCAATTGCACTGAGCTCTACAGAGACAGTATTTTATACGATGTCAGTGTATTTCATGTCCATAAAAGTGACGAAAACACGCTGGACTCTTGCCGGTGCGCTCTTGTCGACTGTTTCAGGGCTCATTGCAAGTATGATTTTGGCGTACTGATATTATTTTTAGGGTTATTTTTAAATTTTCTATTTTTAATTGTGAAATTTCTAAAATTACGGTACAATAAATATATTAAAGTAAATTTATTGGGGTAAATACAAATGGATAAAAAAATGAAACTATTTAAAAGGCTATCATTAATGCTGATGTCCTTTGCAATATGTTTTGTGCAGTGTGATATTGGCAGAGTATTGGCAGCAGAAGTACAGATAGAAAGTGAGACTGAAACAGAAAATGTAATGGAAGAGAACAGTTCATCACAGGAAGTTTCAGAAGAAACGGATGACATATCAGGAGAGCTGGAGGTCATTCTTAATATTGATGAAAATATTATGAATACATATATAGAAGGATTCGAACAAAAGTATCCTGATATAAAGATTAAGTATACAAGATATTCTGATTATGAAGAGAAAATAAAAGAACGAATAGATAATAATGATTATGGAGATGTCATTTTTATTCCGGCATATATGGATTCTAAACAGGCAGCAAGATATTTTGAGCCACTTGGAGACTTGGATTCTTTATCCCTTAAGTATAATTATCTTGAGAATAGTTATAAAGTTGGAGATAGAGTGTATTCCTTGTCATCAAGTGCATATCTTATGGGAATAATTTATAATAAGGCAGTATTTTATCAGGCAGGAGTTACAGAACTTCCAAAGACTACAGATGATTTTCTCAATGATCTTAAGATGGTAAAAGAGAGGACAGATGCAATACCGTTTTATACATGTCATGAATGGGATTGGACTGTGATTAACTGGGCTGACTTTCCTTTTATAGAGATGAGCGGTGATGCTGATTACAGGGGATTAAAATTTGTATATGAAAAAAATCCTTTTTTAAGGGGCAGCAATTATTATAATGCTTATAAACTTCTTTATGACATAGTAGATCAGGGACTTTGTGAGGAGCAGTTTGACGGGATGAACTGGGATGAGATATGCCATAAGGTTAATTCCGGCGATATTGGAAGCATAGTTATGGGCTCATGGGCACTTAGTCAGATAAGTGAATCAGGAAGTAACGGTGATTCAATATCTTTTATGCCATTTCCTAATGAAATAAATGGAAGGCAGTATGCAACAATCGGGCTTGACTATGGCTATTGTATGAATAAACACAGTAGTAACAAGGAAGCAGCGAGAAGATTTATAGAGTATATGCTT
Source organism: uncultured Clostridium sp. (assembly GCA_945836785.1). The sequence continues at coordinate 1,057 of CAMAMD010000221.1, read as the reverse complement.
GATGAATCAGGCTATGCATTGGACAGAGACAGAATCTCAATTGTAAAGACTGACCCATATCCAAGTGTTTATGGCGAGATGGGAGATGTCGTAATGCTGAGCAGCAGTTCTTTTAGCAGTGAGACATATAATTATTATACTAAGCTTGTAAGCGGAATAGACCCAACAAGTGCGGCTGAAATAAGAAATATCATGGATGTGGCAGCAGATAAAGAAGAAGGCGATTATGATAAGCTGATGCAGGACTGGAACAGTCGCTGGGAGACAGCCAGACCTTTTAATATGTACACAGTGGAGCGTGAGACAGATACTGATGATATACCTTTGCCAGAGAACAGTGAAGGCGTGAATAGCATTGATAAAATGATCATGAACAATTATGAAGTTCAGTTTTCACCTACAGAGCAGAAGTACATTAAAGAGAAGAAGAAGATAAAAGTAGGGTATCTCACTAAAATGGCGCCGTTTCAGTATGAAGAAACATACGAAAATGGTACTAAAGAATTTAAAGGGCTCTCAAGTGTAATGTGTAAGGCAGTAGAAGACAGTACACAGATGGAATTTGAATATATTCCTTATTCCAACAGTGAGAGTATGATAAAGAGTCTCAAGTCAGGCAAAATTGATATGGCGGCAGGTTTTGGAAATGATGGGAAATATGTTAATGATGTAAAGCTTTCCAAGGAATATCTGGAGTTGTCAAATGTCATATTAAAATCCGATGCTGTTGATATAAATCAGCTTTCCGGAAGCAGACAGGCTTATGTTACAGGTGAGGAATGTAATATAAAAGTCGTTAATGGTTCAAATATGACTGCATTTAATTCCTACCCCGAGCTTATAGCAGCAGTAGAAAAGAAGAAAGCAGATTTTGCAATTTTAAACTATTATAGTGCCAGTTGCTATGTGAAGGATGGTGAGTATTCCAAAGTAGCGCTTATTCCGCTTACCGAAAAAACAAAGTATGGTTTTGCATTTTCAAAAGATGTTGACACAAGGCTCGTATCAATATGTAATAAATGCATATACAGTGTCCCGGAAGAGAGTATTCAGATGA
>CAMAMD010000220.1 GCA_945836785.1 uncultured Clostridium sp. | reverse complement strand
TAGAATAATAGGAGGTTTAAGATATGAGTTGTGTAAGAAAAGTTACAGAAGATTTATATTGGGTTGGCGTCAACGATAAACGTACCCATTTATTTGAGAATATTCATCCGATTCCAGAAGGAGTATCCTATAATTCCTATCTGCTTATGGATGAAAAGACTGTTCTGTTTGATACGGTCGATTGGTCCGGATGCAGAGAATTTTTAAAGAATGTGGAAGAAGTGCTTAATGGTGCGGATTTGGATTATCTCCTTGTAAATCATATGGAACCTGATCACGCATCCTCTATGGCAGAAATCCTTATACGTTATCCGAACTGTAAGGTTATCAGTAATGAAAAGGCTTTTATGTTCATGCATCAGTTTGGTTTTGAAGTGGAAGATCGAAAAGAACTTGTTAAAGAAGGCGATACAAAATGCTTTGGTAAACATACTGTAACATTTGTAGGTGCTCCTATGGTACACTGGCCAGAAGCAATGGCGACATTCGATATGACGAACGGAGTTCTTTTCTCAGCAGATGCTTTCGGAAGTTTTGGTTCTCTTGATGGTAAGCTGTTCAATGATGAAGTGAATTTTGACAGAGACTGGATTGATGACGCCAGAAGATATTTCACAAATATTGTTGGTAAATATGGTCCATTTGTTCAGAAACTTCTTAAAAAAGCTGCTACAGTGCCGATTCAGATGTTCTGTCCGCTCCATGGTCCGGTTTGGCGTACCGATTTAGGGTATTTTATTGATAAACATGATAAGTGGAGCCGCTATGAGCCGGAAGAAAAGGGTGTGCTGATCGTTTACGCTTCTATGTACGGCAACACAGAAGCAGCAGCACAGCAGCTGGCATCAAGACTTTGTGATAAAGGTATGACGAATGTGGCTGTTTATGATGTATCCAAGACACATGTATCTTATCTGGTAGCAGAAGCTTTCAAATATAGCCATATTGTTCTGGCATCCGTTACTTATAACTTAAATATTTATCCGTTAATGTATGACTTCTTACATCATTTGAAAGGCCTGAATTTCCAGAAACGTACATTTGGTATTATTGAGAATGGTACATGGGCTATTAAATCCGGAAGCTTAATGAAGAGTTTTGTAGAAGAAGAATATAAGGCATGCACAGTTCTTAGTTCTCAGGTAACTATTAATTCGTCTGCAAAAGAATCTGCAGATATGGAAATTGAATCTCTTGCAGATGCATTAATTGAATCAATGAAATAAATGAAGGTTTTTTAGATGCACCAGGGCGTAAAGCCCTGGTGCATTTTGCTTGTGGAGGGTGTATAATCAAAGACAGCAGAGGAAAGGAAGGCTAACAGCAAATGAGAGTAAACTATCAGTATGTCAGTCCGGTTTTAAGAGAGAAAATGATTCAGTACAGGAGAGAATTTCATCGTTATCCTGAGGTTGGATGGACAGAGTACAGAACATCTGCCAGAATTGCCGAAATACTGGAAAGTTTTGGATATGAGGTATATATTGGAAAAGACGTATGTGATGAACAGACACGTATGGGTGTGCCGGAGCGGGAGATACTCATACAGTGTGAGCAAAGAGCACTTAAGGAAAATATTTCACATTCCTATATTAAAAAGATGGAGGGTGGATATACAGGTGTTGTCGGTATTATTCGAGGAGATTGTGGAAAGAATGTACAGGCGATCCGTTTCGATATAGATGCACTTCCGGTTTGTGAAGTGGAAACCGAAAAGAACAAAACATATTGTTCTGTGCACGGGAAAGTGATGCATGCCTGCGGGCATGATGGGCATATAGCTGCCGGACTTGGACTGGCAGAGATCCTCAGTCAGAACACAGAAAAAATAGATGGTGAGATTCGTCTTATTTTTCAACCAGCTGAAGAAGAATGCAGGGGCGCATCCTCAATTGTACGTCGTGGATGGCTTGAGGGTGTTTCCCTATTTTTGAGCGGACATATAGGCATTCAATGTCGTGAAATCGGTATGGTGGCAGCGTGTACAGGCGGTTTTCTGGCAACAACAAAATTAAATATACATTTTCACGGTCAGGCTTCCCATGCGGCAAATGCACCTGAAAAAGGCAGAAATGCATTATTGGCGGCGGCAGTCTTTACTGTGAATGCTTATGGGATTTCCAGAAGCAGTGAAGGTGACAGCAGACTGAATGTCGGACGTTTTATCAGCGGCACAGGAAGAAATATCATTTCAGATTCGGCCAATCTTGAAGTGGAAACCCGGGGGGAAAATGAGAAAGTGAATATTTACATGCGGGACAGAGTGGAAAGCATAGCGAAAGCAGCTGCACAAATGTATGATGTGGACTGTCGGATAGACCGGGTTGGCGATGTAGGAACAGCTAAAAGTGATGAAGAACTTATTAAAATGTGTAAAACTCATCTGGATTTAATGGGCATTGGGGATAAGTATATTGAAAACGGAATATTTAATGCATCGGAGGATGCGGTGACAATGATGAATGAGGTACAGAAAAATGGCGGTAAAGCCGCTTACTTTATGTTTGGCACGGAACTTTTGGGTGAACATCATCAGAATACTTTTGATTTTAATGAGGATGTACTGGCAATTATGGTGGAAACCTATAGCCGAATTTTATTAAAAAAATAAATGATGCATACCGCAGAAGAAAAATGTGATGTAT
>CAMAMD010000219.1 GCA_945836785.1 uncultured Clostridium sp. | reverse complement strand
GTTCATATGTTTATATGATTATATCATGTTATTATGATATGTCAAGAAATTTTTTAAGCTATGACAATATCAGAACTATGATACAAAAAAAACGAGTACATTACTGTACTCGTATCTAATATCCGAAATATACAGAGACAAGTATAGCAATGCTATACTTAAGTCTCATCAATTATTCTCCACTCCAAATTTCGAAACCATACCACCACACTGCGTACTTATCCTCTCCGATTCTCCAATAAGATCTGACAATACCTGAGCCCACTTCTCCACTTGGATTCCCGATTTTCGCCACGATTTCCTCATAGCTCATACCATCAAGTCCGGCAAAATATTCCTGCGGGATTTCTATAATTTCATCCGAGATGATATTATATGCCATAAGACCACCCACTGTCACTGTTTGTGTCAGAGCCGGGTGCGACGGAAATCCGGCACTGTCATTCAATGCCAAAACATAATTCAAAAACTCCTCATAATCCTTTTCGGACATCTGATAAGAATACCCGATTCCTCCACCTTCACTTAATAAAATCTGCGGTCCATAAATGCAACAATATCCCAGCTTCTCGCCCGAATAATCAGCGTTATATGCAACACGAATATAAATCTTTGTATCATAGTCCCCGCTTCCACCGTTCACAATATTCTTGCCTTTCAGATTTTCGGCTGTTTTTATAAATTCCCGCAAAGCTTCCTCCCCGGTAATATATAAATCATAAGCATTGTATTCTCCATTACGACAGGAATAAGAAATTGTGATTGATTCCACCTGCTCAGCCTGACCGATATGAATCGGTCGAATTTTGACATTGCTCCAAATAAGTAAGAAAATGAGAGCAATCAGAAACAAGGCAAATATACAGCACACAATAATCGTAATAAAATGCGGTTTTCTTTTTTTCTCCATGTTATCCTTGTCCATCTAAAAACCCCCATTTTGAAATCATATTTCACATTTTATTATACCACTTATACCACTTTATTCATATAAGCTTTTACCATTCTTTACCTTCCACGTATTCTTCGAAGGTCAGTCCTTCTGCATCCATTTTTTCTTTCATACTATGAAATATATCGCAGCCTTTTTTGCTTGATTTATTGAAGAACCGGCACATGAATCCCTCTATGACAATCAGAATCCCTATAAATACAAAAACATCCAAGGTTGTTTCAAATCCGCCATAAATTGCTGTTCCAATGATTGCAATAATCGAACAACCCGAAAAAATGCTTATGTTTACCAGACAATTGCGTCGATAATTATATTGCCGGTCAAGCTGTTCCATAAATTCTTCGTTTGTCATTAAATCCTTGCCCTGTCTGGCTCGTTTCTTATTTTTCTTTCTGTACTGTTTTAACCACTCTTTCGGTAGATCATCCTTCATGCTCTCGGACAATCCCTCACGAAACGATATCGTCTCCTGCTTTGGTGCTTTTACAGAACCATATGTTTTATAATTCTTTACTGCCCGTATGGTCATAAAAATACCAATATAAACACCCGTCAGCAAAATAGGAAGCCACCTCTGTACTTTCAGCGAATACTTATTTGAAAATATACATGCAAGAACAAACATCATAATAAAGAGTGCGAATAATATTCCATTCACTACACCCGGTTTCATATTTTTATTTTTTTCAACAAGCGGACGAATCAGGAAAAACACAACGGAATCAATCAGAATCGCAGATATGATACCAATCATATATCCCCCTATGTCACTGATTCCCATAAGTCCCTCTCCATCTTCGCAGAAAATCAACCAATCCACAAGCTCAAATACAAACACAACCCATGCAAGTCTGTAGATCCTGCCCGGAACTTCTTTCAAACGGTTTTCTGCAGTGTATTCACTGAAGAAATTCTCCGCAAATACCTGAACATCATCCCCGACAATATCGGATACAGGCCGTCCCGCTTTCTGCGCTTCCAGCATATGATCCAACAATTCCATCATCATATCGTTCACTACATCCTCACCGATCAGATGTGTCTCACTGTACATTTCTACCTGATCAAATGCTGCCTTGTATTCCTGATTCAGCTTATCTTCAAGCAAAATATATCCGCTTTTCATAATTCCCTCCAATCTGAAATGTCTTGCATTTCCTATCCCTCCAACACAGCGTTGGCACATTTTATAATACGTTTATAGTTCTCTTTAAATCCAGCCAAATACTCAGAACCGGAATCCGTGACCGAATAGTATTTTCGGATTGGACCTAACGGGGACTTTGCTTTCCGACAGGAAATATACCCCTTTTTCTCCAGCCGTGTCAGCACCGGATACATGGTTCCCTCCCCCAGATTCTCAAAACCATAGGAAGCTAGCTGCTGTAAGATCTCATATCCATAGGTCTCACCCTTTACAATTACCGCAAGCACGCAGCCCTCCAGTATTCCTTTCATTAATTGTGTATCATCCACTGAAGCTACCTCCATCATCGTTCACACAGTCATTTCAGTCATTCATTGCAAACGTCTTCGAAATGAACCTGAGATGCATCGTATGTACGCACCTACTTTGTATTATCAAGTAGTATACACAAAAAATACCACAGCTACTTTGCAATGTCAAGTAGATGTGATATTTTCTGTTTAAGAAAGTTTCATGTTTCGTTTTAATTATATTTGCAATGCTATTTCCCGAC
>CAMAMD010000218.1 GCA_945836785.1 uncultured Clostridium sp. | reverse complement strand
CATTTCTCTTTTTGGCATATTCTTCTATGTCAGTTAAAAAAGACAGGAATGAACATACCTCATGTCCGTATACCTGATTATGGAAAATACATCTAGGGCAATTAGTTGCACTGGGATGACAATTATCAAGAATTTTCCCGAGCAAACTACGAATTTTCTTACTGTCTTTCGATTTTATTTTCTTCATGCCTTCACACCTTCAGTCTGTACTTCTTGCAGATTTTTTCATCGGCATTCACAGGTTCAAGGTGGTATTTTTCCATAAGAAATTTACTCCCTGTGCTGTGGCATTCAATGTGATGTTCTCTGCATAATGGCAACACCCTTTTGCCTAAATGATGTATTTCATTGCGGTCATTTCCCATACCGACTGCATCTACATGATGAAGGTCAGCATGTTTTCCGCATACTGCACATTTTTTATTGAGCAGGCACATGTAGACATAGCCTTTTATGTCATCACATAAGTCAGCCAGTTTATGACCGTAACATGGTATATCATGCTTTAAAATGAATTCCACCAAATATGAAATAAATTCACTGGCGGTATTCATGTCAATTGTTGCCAACGAGAACATCTTTTGACTCATGTTTTCTAAGTGGTTTATTACAAAATCCCACTTCATCATTTTCTTTACTTCTTCTGGACTGTCACCCATCCACATAGAAATTTCATTAAGCAGAGCATAAATCTTTTTTCTCTGGTCAGAACTTATCACCCTGCCATCGCAAAAACCTATTTCTACGGTGGTATACTTCCTCACGACAGCCCTCTCCAGCGAAGGAAGCACCGCCCCTATAACGACACCTCCATCATCGTGTATTTCAAGGATTTTTCCTTGCACTATTTCCTGCATAGCCTTACACCATATTCCTTTTCTTCTTTATTTTCCATGTCTTTCCGTCAGATGTTATTGCCGCCCCTGCACCGATAAGATATGTTACGGCTTCCTTATCAGTAACGAACCATTCTACGACACATTTTCCGTCAAAATCTGTGTAAATCGTATATTCTGCACACATCTTTTCTTTCAGATTTTCAAGACAAAAATCATAAAAGGGAATGTATCTTATTTTACTGTTTTTCAGCTTTTCTATAAGCTCCATCATTTCAGCAGGAACCTTACGAAGTTTTAATAAATATCCTTTCACAATAGTTGCATTTTCACCGCCTTTATGCTATAATAAATATAATGATTTTTTTCATACACTCTGCAATGAATCTTATTGTATTTGGTGCTCCGTTTGCCGACAGAGCACCGTTTTTTTATGTCCAATTATCTCATTTAAAGGTATATACTGAATAACCTGTTATTAATGCGCCACCACCCCAAAAATTAACCATGAAATTATGAGTAATACCACTCCGAAACACTGCTTAGATTCTTCTAAGAGTGCCTGCTCCATGCGCTGGCGTTTCTCAATCTTCTTTTTGTGCATATCCCACTTTGTCATTTTCTATTTCTCCCATACACTCTGCAATAAATCTCTCATACTCCCAGCAGTTGTCATGTTGTCACCTCATATCCGCCAAGTGTTGCCACACTATATTGACGTTATAAGTTAAAATGCTAATTCCAGCTGAGTAGTTGTCTCTGTATACCACTCTTTCAACTTATTCAAAAGCCAAATCTGACCTTTAGCAGTGATGTAGACTGTAAATCTAATCTTTGGTGCTTCTCCTGCTTTTACTTACCTCCATCCTATAACTACTACTTCACCGATTTCAAGAACTCGATGACAGTATTATGCATTTCAATAAAAGCCTTCAACCTAGTTGGTTGTTCTAGGTATTCATTAGATATTACGGCTTCGTAACCGTTCTTCCTCCACTTCAGTCGCGTGTTGTATTTGCCTCTCTTTCTAATACCCACGCCAGCATTAGATAAAATAGCTTTGCAATTATTCATTTTTATTCCTCCGTCTTCTTTTTCTAATTCTGTCCCTGCATTTCGCAGAACAGTATTTTTGTGTAAGGTACGTTGGCGTGAACTGCCTGCCACAACAGAAACATTCCGAATAGTGCTTTTTCTCTGTGTCAGCTTTGATGCCGTCCGCCTCACCTAAATTAACGAGATAGACATTTCTGTCTTTGGCTTGCTTACTCTTGAGCCAGTATAAGTAGCTCTTAGCTCTGCCTGTTATCAGAGCTATTTCAGCGAGTGTGCCATCTGCAATTAACTTCTCTCCAGCATATAACGCATAAATATTACGGTCCATATTATCGCCTTTTAAAGAAAACAACTCTGATTGCTAACGCCTGCTCTTATGGTAAGGCAAATTATTTATGTTGATGTGGAATCTTTTGCAGAACATTTCGGTAGAAACTCGTGACTTGCACGTCAGTATTCCTGCCTTATTCAGTTCACGATTGATGTTTCTAATCACTTCACCAGTTTTGTTTTTAGCATATCCGGTGATAGCCTTTACATCTTCTTTGAAAAGGAAAGGCTGTACAGTTAAGTTCTGCTTTATGCCATACCGCTTGCAAAAATATTCGGTTGGCACCCGGGCATCTATCACATAATAGTCCTGTTCCTTCAGTTCACTGTTAAGCTCCGATATTATCTTATAGGACTTAACGTCCTTATAGCCTAACATTTCCATTATGTCGTTTACATCAAGGTAAACCTTATTGAGATTTACCATAGCTTATCCCTCCT
>CAMAMD010000217.1 GCA_945836785.1 uncultured Clostridium sp. | reverse complement strand
TGAAGGAACAAAAGCAGAGTGGAAGTCTGGCTGAGTATCAGGTTCATCAGGAAATTGATTCATATCCTACGGGTTTATATAAATTATGCTGGTTATTTGTTTTGGGGTCTCTGGCCGGATATGTAGGGGAAACCATTTGGTATTACTATCTCAGAGGACACCTGATCAATCGACAGGGTGTTTTGATCGGACCTTTTTCACCGATTTACGGGATTGGTTTCGTAATGCTGACGATCTTACTATATAGATGGAGAAATAGGGACTGGAAGAGAATATGGCTCATCAGTGCGGTTGCGCTGAGTAGTTTTGAATATCTGTGTTCATATGCAATGGAGCATATTTTAGGAACGCGGGCATGGAATTACAGCAAGCAGGCATTTAATTTAAATGGCAGGATATGTTTAAAGTTTACGATTATGTGGGGATTTCTGGGGGTATTGTTTATAAAGGTGCTGTATCCCCGGTTTTCAAAGGCAATCGATAGGATGAAGTCAAGATTTGCAAGGATCCTTGGCGTAGGATTAGCCGTTTTCCTGTTATTTGACTGCCTGTTCTCGGTCAAGGTGTCTTTAAGACAGACAGAACGAAGGCTGGGTCTGCCGCCGCGAAGCACATTGGATATGTGGGTGGACGGTTATTATACCGATGAAAAACTGGCAAAAATTTATACGGAGATCCGGGTGATACCTGCTACAGTTTCAGAGCAATAATAAAAGCACAAAAAGTAAGGTGATTGGATGGACAAACGGGCAAAAAGGCACATATTTAAAAAACGGATATCAGGACTGACCAGAGCAGCGCTGGTTGCAGTTGCAGTCATATTGCAGCTGGCATTGATGATTGTATTGGTCTATTACATGCAGTTTCATGCAATCTGGCTGTATTTCGTAATTGAAGTTGTCAGTATCATTCTGATCTTTGCGTTGGTCAATGACAGCGAGGCATACAAAAAGTTCTGGATCATTATTGTATTGGCAGTACCTGTCGTCGGATTTTTCCTATATGCCATGTGGGGACGTAAACGGACAAACAGCAGAGGAAACCGTCATTTCAGGGAAGTAGATACCAAGATGCTCGACAGCTTAAAGTCGGACACGGATGTGCTTGACAAGTTCAGACAGATTCACCCGAACAAGGTGCAGATCAGCCGTTATCTGTCCAGACAGGGATTTCCGCTGTATGAGAACACGAAGGTGTCTTACTACGGACTCGGTGAGCAGATGAGGGATGCATTATTTGAAGATATTCGTAATGCAAAGTCCTATATATTCTTGGAATATTTTATTATTTCTGACGGTGTTTTCTGGCAGGAATTGTATGAACTGTTAAAACAGAAGGTAAGGGAAGGTGTGGAAGTCCGCCTGTTGATGGATGACTTTGGCTGTATCTTTATCAATACGCGGGAGTTCAGAGAGGATCTGCGCAAAAACGGCATTACATTTGCGGAGTTTGCGCCAATTCACAAGGATATTTCCCGAATTTCCTTTAATTACAGGAATCATCAGAAGATTACCATAATTGATGGAAATATCGGTTATACCGGTGGTATCAATATTGCGGATGAATACGTCAATGAGATTGTGAGGTTCGGGCATTGGAAGGACACGGCGGTTCGTCTGGAGGGCGAAGGCGTGTATTCCCTGACCTGTTTCTTCCTTGAGATGTGGGAGATTGCGGAAGGAACGGGAGATTTGGATTATGCATTGTATAAGCCGACGATTTCTGTTCAGACTGGTGGTATTGTGCAGCCGTTTGCGGACGGGCCGGCCAATAACCCCAAAAATCCTGCCGAGGGTACGTATACACATATGATCAATAAGGCACGGGATTATATCTATATTACAACACCGTATCTTGTACTGGATCAGGCAATGGTGGATGATCTGTGCCGTGCAGCGGAAAGCGGTGTAGATGTGCGTATTATTACTCCGCATGTTTATGATAAATGGTATGTTTATATGGTAACGGTATCCAATTATGGTGAATTGATGAAAAAGGGCGTGCATATCTATGAATACCAGCCCGGCTTCATTCATGCAAAAAACGTGGTTGCGGATGATGAGATTGCGCTTTGCGGAACGATCAATATGGATTACCGTAGCTTCTATCTGCACTATGAGTGTGCAGTTTTGATGAGTGGGACGGATGCGGTCATAGACATCAAACAGGACTTTTTAAACACACTGGAGCAGTGTGAGGAGATTCAATATGCAAGCTGGCTGCATCGCCCGCTTCGACAGAAATTCATCCAATCCGTCCTGAGAATTTTTTCACCATTGTTATAGTAGCAAAAGTATAAAAAGAGTCACCGTATAAAAGAATACGCTGCTTCGGTAGTGTGAAAATCAATATATCAATTTGCGAAAGCCTTAGGAACGTGAGCCGAGCAAATTCATATATTGATTTTCACACTACCGAAGCAGCGTATTTCTTTTATGTAGTGACTCTTTTTCAATCCCGGTGCTTTACCTCAATTTTACATTACTTTTACTCCGGCATGGTTTTAGTAGAAATACAGGAATGTTACTCTGTAACTGTTCATAGAAGAACAGACACAGCCCGCATGGGCACAAGAAAACCACAAGATGGGTAAAGAAAGAGGAGAAATTATGATGAAGTTAAATGGTAAAAAAGTAATCGCACTGATCAGTGCGGCAATGCTTTTGGT
>CAMAMD010000216.1 GCA_945836785.1 uncultured Clostridium sp. | reverse complement strand
CGGTCACAACATTGGTCAGATACATTTTGGCAAACTCAATCTGTCTCGGAGGATGGGGATATTCTAATTCTCTGACTACCCAGTCATACAATGGTCTGTGATCTTCGAATTCCAATGTGCAGATGGAATGTGTAATTCCCTCAATCGCATCTTCAATCGGATGTGCAAAGTCATACATGGGATAAATACACCATTTGTCCCCGGTATTATGATGATGCATATGGGCAACACGATAAATGATGGGATCACGCATGTTGATATTGGGCGATGCCATATCGATTTTAGCACGCAAAACTTTGCTTCCGTCTTCAAATTCACCGTTTTTCATCCGCTCAAATAAATCAAGATTTTCTTCTATCGAGCGATCGGAATAAGGATCTTTTTTGCCCGGCTCTGTCAAAGTACCACGATATTCCCTGATTTCTTCTGCAGATAAATCGGACACATAGGCTTTTCCCTTTTTGATTAATTTGATTGCGCCTTCATACATCTGATCAAAATAATCGGATGCAAAGAAAAGTCGGTCTTCCCAGTCTGCACCTAACCATGCAATATCCTGTTTGATAGATTCTACAAACTCCGTCTTTTCCTTGGTAGGATTGGTATCATCAAAGCGCATATTAAACTTTCCGCCATATTTTTGTGCCAGTCCGTAATTTAAAATAATACTCTTAGCATGTCCAATATGAAGATATCCGTTCGGTTCGGGCGGGAAACGGGTATGAACCGTGTCATAGACACCTTCCGCCAAATCCTTTTCAATTTCAAGTTCAATAAAATTCTTAGAAACCTTTTCCGTGGTTTCTTCTGTATGATCAACTTTCACTTCATTTTCCATATTATGCCACTCCTGCTGTCCCTCAAATTTTTTCAATCTATTTTATCATACTCTATTTTGAGTTTCAATGTTTTGCAAATTCTGATTTTCCGGATTTGCCATGGTGGAAGCCCCTGCATTCGGCATCATTTGCATAGCCGGCATCGTATTCACACTCGGCGTCGTGTTTGCATCCGCCATCGTTTGCACATCCTGCTGCCGTTTTTCCAAGTAAATATATAAAAATGAAACGCCCAGAATAACCAGGCCGACAACTAAAAAGATCACAATTCTAGTCAGTGCCTCTGCTTCCTTAAAATCATATCCGACAAGCTTCAATGCCACAAAAATCAACAAACACAATCCGTAAATCCGGATAGGCTTATCTTTTTTCATAAAGCCTCCGCCAATCATGGCCGCTGCCAGGATACAGATTAACACACTGCAGATTAACGGATACATTCTTTCTGTAAGTAAGAACAACCACGCAAAAGAAACTGCCGTATATAAATGATAATTCTTGTATTGTTTTACAAAGAAAGCGCCGACAAGGATGGCACAGGCAAATACATAACCCAGAATCCGTACCTCATCATTCCTTGCTGCCAGACAGACACACCATACGGCAATCATGGTATAAACAGCATCCGTCAATGCAAATCCTTTTTTGAAGATAGCTAACAGACGGTTTAAAATAAAAACGATCAGACCACATAAGAGCAAGCGGAATTCATTTTCGTCCAACCAGAATGCTAAAATTGCATATCCCGCTGCCAAAATATACGGAGCAAAGCACAATTTCGTTTTCCGGTAAAGGAACATGAAAAGTGCACACATAACCGCAACAGCGACAATTCCCCAGATCATCCAATCTTCATGGTTTCCTACATAAAGCAGAATGCCTGCAAAAACAATATTTCCAAGGATATACAACACACGATAGCTGACAAGTTCCGTATTCTTCATACAAATTAAATGAAGCGTAAAAATATTGGCGCACACCAAAATATAAAGTGGCCACATCTGTAATCCCGAAACATAAAGCAGATGTCCCATAAAAATCACAAGTGGAACCGTACAAGCATACTGGACATAATCGATCACAGCATTCCTAACTTTTAACGGGCACAAAAAACCTGCCAGATTTAAAACAAAAATTATGATTGCCGGAATCGCAAACTCATATAAATTCTTCAAATCTCCTATCGGAACAAGCGATATATAACATCCCAAAAGACAGATGATACGGATCATTCCGGAGTTCTTTTTATAACTTAGCCAGAAGAAAAATGCCGTAATAAACAACGTAATTACCAAAGCCACGTAGGACGGAAATATCTTAAGATACAGGTAATTTAAAATAGTGGTAATGTATAATCCTGCAATTCCCAGACCGCTTAAGAAATAAGAAAACTTCTCCAGTCTGCGGGATAAGAACAATTCCGAAAAAGCAAAAATAGCAATTCCCAGAACATAAAAAATAATTCCCTGCAGAGTCGTACTCATATATTGAAGACCAAAAGAAACAAAAGCAATTAAAATAAACAGAATCCCGACAATTCCCAAAACAACGGTGCCAACCTTATACTCCAGTGTTTTACCGTTTTGTACTCCCTCTCCCGGATTCTGCGGCATGGTCGCAGAAACATTGGGCTGATTCCATATTGGCATCTGCGGCTGAATTGGTTGCTGCATGGCCGGCCGTGATTGTACCGGTGCCGGCTGTTGCTGCATGGTCGGCTGTGGTTGTACCGGTGCCGGCTGTGGCTGCATGGCCGGCTGTGGTTGTACCGGTGCCGGCTGTGGCTGCATAGCCGGTTGCGGCAATTTCAGTCCATTGCGGCGCATATACAGCTGAT
>CAMAMD010000215.1 GCA_945836785.1 uncultured Clostridium sp. | reverse complement strand
ATGAGGAGGAGCTGTAGATGGAAATATTACAGTGGTGTAAAATGCAGATCATGTGCCTGCTGATTCTGGCATATGTCGGTATGACATTCATCAAAGATGGAAATAACCTTAACAAGATTACAAAAAAGTCAAATTGTAATCATATATTTGATGCCCTTTTTATTGTGTCGGAATTGGCAGTGCTCTTTGATGGGATTACGGCATGTTCTGTCAATTTTTTGAATCAGGTCCCGAGGGTGATTAATTTATTACTGCATCTGGGTATGTTTGTTTCCTATCAGATATATGTTGCATTGCTGTTTTGGTATTGGGTATCTGTGACGGTAGGAATACCGAAGAAAAAATGGGTGAAGGCCGCATATATACTGCCCAGTGCGGTTTCTGTTTTCCTGACCATGTATTTTCTCCCTGAATTACAATTCATACAGGGGGAATACACAAATTATTCGATGGGCAAATCGGTTTATGTATGCTTTATCAGTGTCGCGATTTATTCTGCACTGACAATAGCTGTTATCATAACAAAGTACAGATATATACCGAAAAAAAAGAGAACGGCATTAGCGACGACACTGGCATGCCTTATTATCATTTTATCATTGCAGGTAATATTCCCGGAGTTTTTAGTGACCAGTATAGCGAGTGCAATGATTACGATCAGTATCTACATAAATATGGAAAACCCGGCAATTCAAGGCTTGAATCATTATCACCATGAAATGGTAATGGGATTTGCGACGCTGGTAGAAAATAAAGATGATAATACAGGCGGACACATCAGACGCTCATCTTCTTATGCGGCGTTGATCGCGAGAAATCTGAGAAAAAATGAAGTGTATAAGAATGTGATTACCAAGGACTATCTGGATAATCTGATTCAATCTGCGCCCATGCATGATATCGGAAAAATTGGAATTCCTGATGCAATCTTACAGAAACCGGGGAAACTGACTCCTGAGGAGTTTGAAAAAATGAAGGAACACCCGGTGATTGGCGGAAAAATCATCAAGGATACATTCGGACATCTCTATAACGGTGATTATGAAGATATGGCCTTTCAGGTTGCGATGTACCATCATGAAAAGTGGAACGGAAAAGGTTATCCGAACGGACTTTGTAAAACAGAGATCCCGTTGTGTGCACGTATCATGTCCGTAGCAGATGTGTTTGATGCCGTATCGGCAAAACGCTGTTACAGGGATGCCATGCCTCTTGAAGAATGTTACAACATTATCATAAACGGGCGCGGCGTGGATTTTGATCCTGATATTGTAGATGCCTTTATGATGGACAAAGAGAAGATTGAGGAAATCTATCATAGTAAGAGCTATGATATCTAAAGCTGAATACGTCTGCCTTTGTAATGAAAGAGTGGAAATGTGAAACAGATGAGGATTGATCATATAAACCGACAAAACAAAAAGGATTTTTATGATTTGGCGGCAGAATATCTTCCTGGGAGTAATCCGGATAAAATGAAACAATATGCACTGCGGTTTCCGAAAGCATTTCTTGCACTTATGCTTGAAGATCAAGTGATCGGCGTTGCTTACGGCTGGCTTAGAAAGCCGGAATTTCAGGATGATGATTCATTTGCTTTGGACGGAATAGCAATTCGATGTGAATATCAGAAAAAAGGTTACGGGAGAAAACTTCTAACGGCATTTGAAAGCGTTGCACGGGAATACGGTGCGACAGAAGTGTCTCTTGGATCGGCGGGCGGCTATGTTGAGAAGTTTTACATGGATTGCGGCTATCTTCCGCGAGAATATAAGGTTTGGAAGAATGGCGCAACGGTCGTCGAAAAGACGTTCCACAGTATAGAAGAATATGCGTCATATGAGCAAAGACCGTCAGACGGATTTGTTGTCATGTATAAAAGACTGCCCATTTGTTAGAAATAGTGATAGCAAAGGATAATAAATTCAGCCACATACAGTTCTTCGCAGTTGTTTTGTTGTGCGGAAATGTGTGTGGCTGAATTATTGCACAAAATGTAAACCAAGATAAAAATACAGTTGACAATATTAAGGCATCTGTTATACTAATGTCAACTTTAAAAGAGATGAGGTTGACAAATGAGCAGAACAAAAAGTCTGGTTTATTGTGGTCTGTTTACTGCATTGATTGCGATAGGAGCATTTATTAAGATTCCGGTTCCAGTAGTTCCGTTTACATTGCAATTCCTGTTTACGACTCTGGCAGGTCTTCTTTTGGGTTCTAAAAGGGGAACGATTTCGGTTGTCGCATATATGGTATTGGGACTGGTCGGTCTTCCGATTTTTTCCGAAGGCGGCGGTCTTTGGTATGTATTTAAGCCAAGCTTCGGCTATATCATCGGTTTTTGTATCGGAACCTTTGTGACAGGTCTGATGGCGGAACGTATGAAAATGAAAACAATTTTCCGTTATCTGCTTGCCAATTTCACGGGGGTGCTGATTGTTTATGCTGTGGGTATGGCTTATTATTATGTCATTTGCAATTTTGTCATTGACACACCGATCGCTCTTGGACCGCTGTTTTTGTATTGCTTTATTCTGGCAGTACCGGGAGATATCTGTCTGTGCATTCTTGCGGCATTTTTGGCAAAGAGGGTGAAGCCTGTTTTGAATCGCCAGATGTTACAGAAGCAAACAGCGGGGGATCGTCATATCAGCTAAGCATTTTATATTGATCGGAGGAGAAAACAGATGAATGCATTAGATTTGGCACAGGAAATTATAAATGGCAGAAGGATA
>CAMAMD010000214.1 GCA_945836785.1 uncultured Clostridium sp. | reverse complement strand
CCTAATATAATTTATTGTACCAATCTGCGAATTCCCAGTATCAGCACACCTCCCAAAGTGTTTCCTAACGTTATCACCAGCACACATAAAAAAGCGCGCAGTGACCACATTCCCGCCATCGAAAAATAGAACATATCTGCAATACAATGTTCAAATCCGCATAAAATAAAGGTTGCAACTCCAAGGAAAAGGATAATAGGATTATTTGTCTTTGCATATCCATCCACAGCGATAAACATTAACAATCCGCAAAAGATTCCCAGGACAAACAGGCTTACCAAATTGTCCTCGACCTTAACCGTGCACATATTTTTTGCAGTTTCAGCGATTGCGGAAATTCTTGTAAACCCAAGCAAAAAAGCAGTCAAAAAAGTACCGGCAAGGTTACCGCACCATATAATGACAAGATCCAAAATGTAGCCCCATGACTGCTGCGGTAAATACCCAACTTTTCCTGTGAATAAATTCAATTTTTGTATACATATGGTATACAGCCCAACCGTAAACATAAGCGCACCGACAATTCTAATCTCTGTTGCAAGAAATACGGTTCCTCCCACACTAATCATAATTCCGGCTAATACTGCAAGTAAAAACATCTCTACATATTTTTTCATATTTTCTTTTCCCATAATGCCTTTTTCTCCTGTAATCTGGTCACTCTCTTATTTGCTCAAATTCTGAATCCAAATGCCCTTTTTCACCAATATATACCCAATGATACATTTTATAATCTCCAGCGACTGACTGATTAAATATAGCGGTACAACCGGAATGTCCGTAAGATATGCAAGTGCCGCTGCTGTTGAAACACACATGCCCCATGCATAACAACTGTCGAATAAAAATGTAATTCCCGTTTTTCCGCCGGAACGAAGTGTAAAATATGAGGCATTCGTAAATGCGCAAAACGGCATAAGCGCCGCCATAATCAGAATAAAGTAGGTGGCAAGGCTTCGAACCTCCTGTGTCGTGTTATACAACAGCGGAAAGACCGGCGCCAAAGCCGCCATAACCAATGCCACAACCGCACAGAACAGCACGGAAAATACCATAAGTTTTCTTGCCGAATCTTTTGCCTGCTCAAATCTTCCAGCACCCAGAAGCTGCCCCACAATTATCGAGACAGCTGAGCCAAGCGAGATAAAGCCAATATTAAATACATTATTGATAGTATTACAGATATTGATACCCGCCACCGCAGCAAGCCCGCGTGTGGAATAACAAAGCGTAAGCACCGTCATTGCCGCAGACCAGAGAAACTCGTTTAAAAGAAGGGGTGTCCCCTTTACAATTACCTGCTTTGCAATATGACCTGGAATTGTAAAATTCCGCATTACACGGTGCATATACTCACATTTTTCCCCATTTCTGGAAACCCAGCCAACAATAATTAAGCACTCTGCTATACGCGCTGCCACTGTTGCAATTGCAGCTCCCCGGACTCCTAAAACGGGCATTCCGAGTTTTCCGTAAATCAGGACGTAATTTAAACTCAGGTTCACAACTACCGAGGCAATTCCCGCCTTCATCGGCAAGAGTGTCTCCCCCGTCTCACGCAGCGTACTCGCATAGCACTGGGAATAGGTAAACGGTATTAATCCGATTAACATAATACGGATATACTGCTTTGCGTATTCTAAAGTCGCATCCAAATCTCCCGTCGCACTTCCATCATGCAAAAACGAGGAAATCAGCGGTTCCATCCCGAAATAAAGTATCCCCATCCCGATAAGCAAGATTCCCGTGGCTATAAGAAGCTTCATTCGGAATACATTTCTCATATTTTCTTTGTCACCGCTTCCATAATACTGTGCTATAAATATACCGGCTCCGGAAAGAGCTCCGAATATAGTTAAATTAAATACAAACAAAAGCTGATTGACAATTGCTACACCGGACATCTGATCTGTTCCGATTCGTCCGACCATCAAATTATCCAACAGATTTACGAAATTCGTAAACCCATTCTGTATCATAATCGGAAGTGCTATCATAAGAACACTCTTATAAAAAGCTCTGTCTCCAAAATATCTTTCTCTGATTCTTCCCATATTTCTCTTCCTATTCGTATAATTCTTTATAATATTTCTTATCCCAAATAATTAAATATGCACCGCCAATGATTGCAAGTGCCAGCATTCCAAGGATAAACGTCCATGCAGTCCGATATCCCATTCCGTCGTATAAGGCACCTACTGCCAGCATACATATTCCCTGCAAAACACTTTGCACAACCGTCATAAAACCGTTGATTCGCCCTCTATGGCTTGCAGGTATACGCGCAGTCAGGTAAGGTCCATTTGCAATGGTTGTGAAAATCTCTCCAAACGTGAACAGCACAATCGCAATATAATATGCCGGAATATTTCCAAGCAGTGTCAAAAACACCACATATCCAATCAATAGAAGCACTTCGCCCAGAAGATTCTTCTGTGTCTGCGAAAACTTCATAAACAACTTCGTAAAAATCGGGGTAAACAAGACAACTACAATACAATTCAAGCTAGATACACTGCCATAAATGACAGCACCATCTTCCCCATGTAACCGACCGATATCAAGCGGCATCAAATATCCATACTGCTGATATGCGCCCTGATACAGTGCCATCATCACAATATAGAACAGAATTACCTTATTATTTTTCAATATATTTATGAGGCTCTCCCCGTCTCTGCCCACTTGATAGCTTTGCATTTCCTCATCATCCTCGACCGGTTCAATATCCTTTACCTGCCAG
>CAMAMD010000213.1 GCA_945836785.1 uncultured Clostridium sp. | reverse complement strand
ATCCGCGGCAAATTTAATGAAGATTTGCCTGAAGGAATGTGCATTCAGTCTTATCTGAACCATATAGGCTTTAGGGTTTGTAAGGATGGAGAAGTAATATATGAGTCTACAATAGAACAATATCCGGATATGTGTGGAAGTGAATGGGCGTCATGGTCGATGCCGGAACTTAATGAAGATGAAGTTATGGAAATTCATTTGAACAATCCTCATTGTTATGGTAATCCGGAAGCATACAATGAATTCTTGGATTCAATATATATGAGCGGTGATTTTATATTGAAGGATTATTTTGAAAAGCAGAATCAGCCGTATCGCATGATTAGTACTTTTATAATTGTTGTATCCATAGCAATAATAGGAATGGCAGTCGGATTTCATCTGATGCATATTGACCATGGCAGCCTTCTTTTAAAATTAGGTATTATGTCAATTCTGACAGGTGCATACATATATCTGGATACAAAAGATATTTCCATGAGAAGCAGTCTTATGGTGTTTAATACATGTGTACGGCAGATTTGTATTATGTTAGCAGCACTGGTGATGGGAACATGTATAGCAGAACTGCTGAAAGAAAAGAAAAAAAAGATTGCAATGATTACCTGTTATGTTCTTCTGTGCTCTGATGTCGTATTAATACTGCTTTCGCTTATTGGAGTGTTAAGAATTTTTGATACAGGTATGTATTGGGCAATCCTGCAGGGGATTATATGCCTGCTGCAGATTATCCTGTGTATATACGAAATTGTAAAAGGCGGGAAAAAGCATGGTCTGCTGCTGATTTCGGCTGTCCTTCTTCAGACTATGCTGGTTTTTGAGATTATTAATGGCTATGTAGGATGGCTGCAAAGTGGTTTATGCATAAAGATTGTGTTTATGGTGATATTTGCACTCCAGCTTATCAGAGGATTATGGCTGGTGGCAAAAAACCATCAGACTTCCATAAAAGCAGAAAAGCTGAAAGAAGAACTGAGAAACAGCCGTATTGTTCTGGCAATGAGCCAGATAAGAACCCATTTTATATTTAATGTTTTAAATGCAATCAGCGGTATGTGTGCATACGATCCAAAGAAAGCAGATGAAACACTGATTACATTTGCACGATATTTAAGAAGTAATATTAACATTATGGATGAGGATAAGCCGGAAACCTTTAAGGCTTCCATAGATCATTTGGAAGATTATATCAGGCTGGAGCAGGTTCGTTTTGGAGATAAAATAAAGTTTATTAAGATATTAGAGACAGAGGACTTTATGATACCTCCTCTTATATTGCAGCCTGTGGTGGAAAATTCCATTAAGCATGGTATTCTCCCTAAAAGAGAAGGCGGAACGGTAACACTGCACACATGGATGGAAAATGATAATTATATTATTGAGGTTTCAGATGATGGAGTGGGATTTGATACGGAGAAAGAGCCGAGAAAGGGTTCTGTAGGAATTAAAAACGTCTGTTTCCGCTTACAGTATATGGTAAACGGAACTATGTCTGTTAAGAGCAGTCCGGGAGAAGGCACTGTTATTACTATTACTATTCCCTGTACAGAGTCAGATGGAAAGGAAAAGGTACAAAAGCAATGAGAGTAATCTATGTGGATGACGAGCAGCCGGCATTGGATACTTTTGCATTAAAGGTAAAGGGCTGCCCGGAAATCGAAAGCCTGAATTTGTTCTCAGACGGTAAAGAGGCATTGCGCTGGGTGGAGAATAACAAGACAGATACTGCCTTTCTTGATATAGAAATGTCGGGTATGAATGGCATAGAACTTGCAAAGCAGATTAAGAAAGCAGACAGTAATATTAGAATTTTCTTTATGACGGCATATGGTCAGTATGCACTTGACGCCTTTGGCGTTAAGGCACTTGGGTATATAGTGAAACCTTATACAAAGGAAGAAATTATGGAAGCACTTCAAACGGCTTCACTGATGCGATCACGTTCAAAAAAGAAAGTAGTAATCCGCACAATACCAAGTCTTACTGTGTGGGTAGACGGAAAAGTGCTGTCCATAAACGGAAAACGTGCAGAACTTTTTGCACTTCTGACAGACCGTGCCGAAGCAGGAGTCACGGCAGGAGAGGCAATTTCCTGTCTATGGCCTGACCGGGCTGCAGACGAGAAAACAAAGAACCTTTATAGAGTTACTGTTCATCAGCTTATAGAGGAACTTAAGATGGCAGGAATAGAAGATATCATAGGTTCAACAGGTCAGAAGAGATATATGATAACGGAAATGGTAGAATGTGACCTTTACAGCATTTTGGATGGTAAAGTTGAAGACCTCCGTAATTATGGCGGATGTTATCTTCAGGAGTATTCATGGGCAGAAGCAAGGAATGGACAGTTGACAAGTATTAAAGAAAATATAAAGACAATAAAAAAATAAAGGAAAGCTGACATAGACAATTCTTAATCTGTCGTGCCGGGGAAAATTATATTGTATCGGAGAAATAGTTTTATGATACATTATATTTTTTCGGCACGGCAATTTTTGTTTAAAATGTAAAAAAAATAAAAGAAAATTTGTGCAGTTTTTATGGGAAAATATGCAAAGAAATTAATGCTTTTTTAATGGTGGTTTTTTTATAATAAATCTGATAATAAACGTGAGATGGTTTTATCATATATATAACATGGAAAGGGTGTGATGAAATGTGCGAATTCTGGTAGTAGATGATGAAGAATACAGCTTAAAAGTACTCTCTGGCAAAATAATAGAGATTCTGCCACATGAAGTTGT
>CAMAMD010000212.1 GCA_945836785.1 uncultured Clostridium sp. | reverse complement strand
ATACATATCCAGGGAGGGATTAACGCAGTAAACGGAATTAGTGAAGTATTTATGGTGGAGTCGGTAATGGCTGTTATTAAGTACGACAGGCTGAGGCGTGAGCGGAAGAATTCCAACAATTATGTACAGAAGAATAGTGAAAAATCGATGGATTTTTCGGAGATTTTGAATTCAAAAGTACAGAGCACAGGGGAGGCAGCAATTGAATATGCGGCTACTGTGTATGGCAGGGATATGAAGCTTTCATCTATGCTGTACCGTACAAGAGAATATCATTACTGATAAGAAAAGCTCTCATTTTTTGAGAGCTTTTTCTTTTGACAATAAGTGAGATTTGATGGGAATACACTATATTGTATATACACTTACTTTTTTAACTGATATGTAATTGTGTAAGCCTCTTCGCCGTAGTGTTCGTTGCCTACCCATATCATGGTAAGGTCGGTGAGGTTGTACACTACACTGTGTACGGTGATAGCATTGGAATCGTCATTGTTCCAGGCGCGTCTTCCTACACCTGCAAGCAGTTCCATGGCAGCGTTATCATCTGCCACAATTCCTTCTGTGGAGCTGAGGCTGGTGCGGAGAAATTCATAACGGTCAAAGCCAAGCTTCTCTTCATCGGAGCCATAGTAATCCGGGGACACAATGAAATTGGTAACGCACTGGTAAGCATCGGTACCCATGGCAGTATCATTGGTATTGTAGGTTACTTTTAGGACACGCTTGGAGCCGTCATTGTCGGTAAGATCAGTGCCTGCTACCCACTCAAGAATAGCACTTTTTCCGGTTGCATCTGCTACCATGTAGTGGTAGGAGGTGGAAGCAGAGTCATGAAGATCATATTTGCTGACCAGTTCAATAGCTTCATCGACACTGTCGGCATAGTCTAATATCATTCTTAACATGGTGGTGGAGGTGATGTCAGGTTTGGAAGTCTGTTGGTTGGTTGCAACAGTTTTATCACCTTGGTATGTCATGTATATACCGCAGCTTACTCCGGCGTCGTTCATTCCATCAAGAGGTACATAAGGTGCAGCAAGACAGAGAATTTTATCCAGCATGCCGTTAATGCCTGTTTCGTTGTCAATACTGATAAATTCAAGGTCAACAGTGGACACTGAGGAGTGGCGGCCGTGACCCGGATTGGTATGTACGATACAGGTATTGGTCATTTTAAAATCGTAGTTTCTTCCGAATACCCTGTCTCCGTCCGATGTGGTGGCGGTGAAGGAGGAGCATGCAATTTCGCTTTCGCCAATATTCATAGGAATAATTCCCTTGGTAATATTTCCGGTGATGAAGGAGATAAGTTCACTGTCGCTGGATACGCCGCCTTGGTCAAGGAACTTGTCAAAATAGTAATCACCATATATTGTCATCTCATAAACGTATCCGTCGTTGTGTTCCGGGTTATTGGAAGCGATTTCTTTGATTGACGCAACACTTCGGATTTCATTGCCCCATAGACACCATATGGCGATGCATAGTATGAGAATAAGTCCAAGCAGCGTACAACCGATGGCAAGCAATACTTTTTTTATTTTTTTTTCTTTATTACTCATTTTTTGATTCAATCCTTTCTGCACATATATTTTCTATAATGCGACCTGTTGAATGATATCACAGTTTTGTGGAATGTGTCAATTTTTTCCTGATTTGCCCATAAGAGGCTTATAAGAGGCGCTGCGCTCGCAGTCTGTGGTGTGGCTTAATCGATTCATGTAAGCATGGTTATTCCGCATTTTAGGTTATGATTGACCTGTTATCTATATTGAATAAATAGTTGATATAATATATAATTATTACATGATATTAAATATATATTTTGATTATATGATATTACAATTAAGGAAGAAGTTAGTGAACGGAATGGAGCAATAAGGTTTTACATCTGATAAGGAGGTAAAAGTATGAATAATAAGCTCGATAGTTTATTATTCATAAGCCATAAAATACATGTCAAGCCATAAAATACATGTCAAGCCATAAAAAACATGTCAAGCCATAAAAAACATGGCTGGGCTATTATCAGGCAATCGATAAAAAAGCCGGGCTGATAAAGCGCTATGAGGAAGAAGGGGATTTGCACGCCTATACAATAGAGGTGCATGCCCTGAAAAGTGCCTCAAAACAAATAGGGGCGCTTGAACTATCACAGAAGGCTGCTATGCTGGAAAAGGCAGGAAACGAGCAGAATGTCGCTCTGATACGCAGGGAGACAGATGATATGCTTAAGCAGTATCTGGAGTATGAGGATATTCTTTCACCGTATTTTAAGGATGCAGCTAATCAGAGCAGGGGCGAAAAAACATTGACAGCTTCGATAATTACGGATTTCTTTGCAAGACTTAAGGATGCAGGTGATGAACTTGATATGGACAGTATGGAAGAGGTTCTGAATGAAATGTCAGAATACAGATATAAAAGAGAGCAGGAGGAGCTTTTCTTACAGCTTAAGGAGGCTGCTGCTGAATATGATTTCACAAAATGTGAGGATGTGATAATAAAATGGGAGGCCATATATGAGTGAAGTATTGTACAGTTTGATGGGGATTATTGCCAAAATACATAATTACATAATGCACCTGAATGACGCATTTGAATATAATTTCTCGGATAAGGAAATGCATTTCCTTGTGATAGGGGTTATAGGAATGGTTATGCTGTTTGTGGTATATCCGCTTTTTAAATGGCTGGCACAGAAGAACCATGTCATGATTATTGCATGGATTTATGTATTTAC
>CAMAMD010000211.1 GCA_945836785.1 uncultured Clostridium sp. | reverse complement strand
AGCCAGAGGATATTTAATATTTTAGGCAAGAGAAAAATGACACAAAAGGAATTTTCCGAAAAACCCGGTATTCCACAGAGTACAGTCAGTGACTGGAGAAAGAAGAATACGAATCCGGCACCGGACAAGCTTCTGATTACCTGTAATACATGAGATGCTGGGAGGTGACATGGTATGATAATCACCTTTGAATGCATGGCGAAAGGTTATTCTCCCGGAAAATGGAGCGGAACACTGGAACTGATAAAAGCCGCAAATTCCTGCGAGGCAGAGGTCTCTGCCAGAGGAAGCTGTTTCCATCTGATTGCCGGGAAGCGTGCATATGGAAATTACATCTGCTTTCCCAATTGGGACATCGGTACGGGGCTTGCAGCCTTAACAGGCAGCTTCTGGAATGCAGAACGATTACATAAACATTCCGGATTAAAAAGGCAGATACATGTGCAGTCGTTACAACGCTTAAGGTGCTGGCAGATTATATAAACTGATTTGTAATACCACTGAGTGAGTGCAACTATTATGCTGCATTCGTTCAGCATTTATACTGACAGGAATTAAAGCAGTTCAGCGACAGTACACGGTTCTTCCGCAAATATCCGTTTTTGACTTGAATTATATGTCTATATAAGCTAAAATATGAATATATAATTATGCCATATGGATGGGAGATAAAGGTGAACAGCACATTTACAAAATCAGATTTAAGCTTATTTTATCCAGGAGATTTTTTTGAAATAACAGATTATTGCATTAATGAAAATAGTGTAGTAGTTAAGTTAAAATCAACCTCACGGAGTTGTGAATGTCCTAAATGCCACCATATATCAAATAAATATCATGGAACATATACACGTTCCGTACAAGACCTTCCGGTTATTGGAAAAAGCACATCGGTAATCATTACATCTCATGAGTATGAATGTCAAAATGAAGATTGTCCTGCAAAGACAATTGTTGAACGTTTTGACAATTTTATTGGTTATTATGGACGATTTACAGAACGTTGTGAGGATTTTATAACTATGCTGGCATTGGAGACCAGTTGTGAAGGTGCATCCCGCATATGTAATTACACTGGAATCCATGTTAGCGGCGACACCATCGTACGTATACTAAAGAAGCGTTTTTCACATATGGAGTCAGGCATTGTCGGTAGCAGCATAGGAATAGATGATTTTTCTACTAAAAAGGGAAATACATACTGCACTGTTGTCTGTGATGCTGATTCGCATAAACCTGTTGCAGTATTGAACGGAAGAGACGGCTCAGCTCTTAAAGAATGGTTGAAAAAAAACAAGCATATAAAAACTGTTACACGCGACAGGGCATCAGCCTATGCCAAAGTTGTAAGTGAAGAACTTCCTGACGCAATGCAGATAGCAGACAGATTTCATCTTCACCAGAATCTTCTTGAAATAGTCAAGAAATGTATTGCCTCCGCATTACCTGAAACCGTACGAATTGAATCAGACTGTAATCCTAATGACTGCACTGGCAAGCTTGAAGAAAATATACAAAATGCTGAGACATCAGAGGATATGGATAAAAAAAATCTCATCTGTTGTGGATAACTTATCTGAAAATGAGAAAAGAAGGCTGGAAATGTTGACAAAAATAAAAGAGATGATTTCTGCAGATTATAGCTATGCGTATATTGCGGGATATTTAGGTATCAGCGAACGTACTGTCATTAGATATAAGGACTGTGTTCCTTCCGAAAGATGCTGTATGAAACGCCCTTCCAGAAAAAGAGACGTTTATAAATATAAGGATGAGATTATCGGTCTCTTGAGAGAGGGATATCATGCATCAGGCATAGCAAATAAAATGAAGGAAAAAGGCTGTAAACTTGGGCTTTCCACCCTTAGAAAGTACGTTGCACAGCTTGCAAAGGAATGTGAAATTGAAATAAGTAAAAACAGAAAGGGACCAAATGAGCACATGAAAGAAATTGCCAAGGAGATTTCAATGAAAACAGTCATAATAAGAAAGCCGGATATAATCAAGCATCTTTGGATGCATCAGCAGATAGACTCTTTGAATTATAATAGACTATATCAGCAGTATCCTGTAATCCGAAAACTAAAGGCATGCATAGATGATTTTCGCGAGATTTTTATACGAAGAAGCATGCCTCTCTTGTACTTATTTATTGAACACTATAAAAATAGTGATCTTATATCTATTGCAAGCTTCGCCAAAGGACTTGAGCGGGACATTGAAGCTGTAGAAAATGCAGTTGCCAGCCCTTTAAGCAATGGCTTTGTAGAAGGAATCAATAATCGAACCAAAGTAATAAAACGTGTTATGTATGGAAGATGTGGACTTGATCTTTTATCTGCAAAGATCATGTTGCCTTACACATAAAACGGATATTTGCGGAAGAACCCAGCCGTCGGCATCATCGATGAACTCCACTACGTTTTTGTTGTATCCGACGGACGCACCGATAAGAGCCAGGGACTCTCCCTATATGAGCTTGCCCAGTTCATGCAGATGCTTGGAGCTGCCACCGCATATAACCTTGATGGAGGAGGTTCTTCAACAATGTATTTTAACGGAAATATTATCAATAACCCCACATCAAACGGTAAAAGAATCGAGGAAAGGAGCGTGAGTGATATTGTATACATCGGATATTGATATTCGCTGTAATGCTGCCAGAACTTCTTTTGTATATCTTCTGACAGCCATATTCTGTGCCTTGTTTGGCGCAGTTTACGAAAGGTATAGCCATGGAGTATACTCCTTCTATATGATTT
>CAMAMD010000210.1 GCA_945836785.1 uncultured Clostridium sp. | reverse complement strand
TTAATATCTATTTTTTACAAAAAGATATTTATTTGCACGTTATCATTATTTTACATAAGTTATATATGAAAAAATAGACAATAGTATATCTTATTGTCTTCTTTTTTGCCATATGGTATCATAAAAAAAATATTTCATCTCAGAAGATAAGCGAGGATAGGAGTTATATATGAGACTGGTAATACAACGGGTAAAATATGCGAGTGTAACGGTAGACAATCAAGTGATTGGGAAGATAGGACACGGACTCCTTGTTTTTTTGGGAGTCGGACATGATGATTCCAGGTTATATGTGGAACGATTTGTGGATAAGTTACTGAAATTACGGATTTTTGAAGATGACGCGGGAAAAACAAATTGCAGCATACAGGATGTGGGCGGTGAGATTTTGCTGGTTTCTCAATTTACGTTGTATGCCGATTGTAAAAAAGGAAATCGACCAAGCTTTGTGAAGGCTGCTCCGCCTGAACTTGCAGAGGAGCTATATGAATATTTCAAGGAACAATTGCGGGATAAGTATGGAGCGGCGGCCTGTGGGGAGTTTGGAGCGGACATGAAGGTTGAATTGTTAAACGATGGACCCTTCACTATTTTATGGGATAGTGCCGACATGTTTTAAAGTGCTAAGGGGAGGAGGCAGTGATGGAGATAAAAAAGATACAGGAGATAGGAAACAGACTGTGTGAAAACGTATCGCATGTGGTGGTGGGAAAGGAAAAAACGATTGAAATGATTACCGTAGCACTGCTGGTGGGTGGTCATGTGTTGATTGAGGATCATCCGGGAACCGGAAAGACCATGCTTGCAAAAGCATTTGCGAAAAGCATGAGCGGACATTTTAAACGGGTACAGTTCACACCCGATCTTATGCCGTCGGATATAACAGGGCTAAATATATATAATCAAAAGCTTGCATCATTTGAGCTGGTGAAAGGACCTGTATTCACAAATGTGTTGCTGGCAGATGAAATTAACCGGGCAACGCCACGGACGCAGTCAAGTTTGTTGGAGGCCATGGAAGAAAAACAGGTGACGATAGATGGTGAGACATTGCCACTTGAGATGCCTTTTATTGTCTTTGCTACGGAAAATCCGATTGAAACAACAGGAACATATCCACTACCTGAGGCGCAGCTTGACCGTTTTATGATGAAACTGGATATGGGTGACAATGACAGAGAAAATGAAATGGCTATTGTTGCACGATACATTGACAGCCAGCCCCTTGGCGAGATTGCACCGGTTTGTGATATGCAGGAATTATGTGATGCACAGATGCAGATTCCACATGTATTTGTACATAATTGTATTCGGGAGTATATCGTTGATATTATAATGGCAACAAGGGAGAGTAGTAAACTTGTAAGCGGTGTGAGCAGCAGAGGTACGCTGGCTCTGCTTAGGTGCAGTCAGGCATACGCAGCTTTGCATGGAAGAACATATGTGGAGCCTGATGATGTGATTGCACTTGCTCCGTATGTTCTCGGACACAGGATTATTATATTTGGCGGAGGAAACCATTACAGGAAAAATGCGGAAGTGATTCGTGAAATTGTTGGAGGAATTCCTGTTCCGGTAGAAAAATGGGAGATATAAATGCAGCTTATCATTGCAATTTTAGTAGCGATAATTATATATATGACGCAGCAGAGACTATACTGCCGGCTGTGGAACAGAAATCTGAAAGTAAACATTGATTTCCATGATAATTATGTGGACTGTGGTGAAAAGACATATTTGACGGAAACGATTTACAATGCAAAATTTCTGCCGCTTCCTGTCTTTCATGTCAAGTTTTCTACGGATCGCAGTTTTCGTTTTCTGGATTATGAAAATGCAGCGGTAACAGATTCCTATCACAGAAATGATGTGTTCTCTATCATGGGAAATCAGAAAATAACGAGGAGGCTGGATTTTTATACAGAAAAGCGGGGCTTGTACAGTATTGCAGGTATTGATGTGGTTGCCAGGGATTTTTTTATGACGCGAAGCTTCGCCAGACATATTAAAAATCAAACGGAGTTGTATGTGTTTCCTAAAAAATATGCGGATGCCGGATTTGATGCACTTTGTCATAGTTTGATGGGAGAAATAGAAGTACGGCGTGCTTTGCTCGAGGATCCGTATACATTTTGCGGAATCCGTGATTATGACAGCAATTGCAATATGCGCAGAATCAATTGGAAAGCCACAGCGAAAACCGGTGATATGAAAGTCAATATTTACGGGCATAGTGCGGAACAGAGAATAAAAATATTGTTGAATATGGAGCCGCAGGTGATGCTCAAGGTCGGGCATATACAGGGGGTCAGCATAGAGCTGGCAAGCTCCATAGCAAATTATTTTCTGAAGGATCATATTCCTGTGATGCTTCTGTCAAATGGTATCGATCAGATTACGGGTGAAGTCGGAGCTGTGGAGACAGGAGCGGCTTTGGAGCATATGGTTTCTATAGATAAATATTTGGCACGCATCATAGATAATGCAGGATTAGATACTTTTATGGAGCTATTAAACAGAGAGATAGCGGAAAAGGATCCTAACATATCGTATGTGATTATTTCTCCGTATTGTAAGGAGGATCTATTGGTGAAAACGGACTATCTTGTGCAGCTGGGGATGGATGTCAGCATGGTTGTTCCGTATTATGATATTCAGACATTGGACATCAGCCGGAGCTATATTCATGGTTGGGAGGTTAAACTGGATGAAGCATAATATTGAGAGATTGAGAAGAATATTGCGGTTTGGATATGAAGCACTTTTCTC
>CAMAMD010000209.1 GCA_945836785.1 uncultured Clostridium sp. | reverse complement strand
ATGATAGCCGACTGCTGATTTACGGAGATTCTCAATGGGAACTATTCCGTAATATGCCGTGGTATTTTTCAGAAAACTTTTCACAAGTAGTATCAATGCGTGACGATAACCCAAATGAAAAAATTGATTATTATGCAAATCCGAATGCGGTTTTATTTGCTTGTTCAGAAAGATATATTGACACAAAGCTTAATGCGCCTGTACCAAATTACATTACTTCATATTTTGCGAATTCTGAAAGTATCGAAAATATACTTTCTCTCCCAACTCGTCCTCTTGATAGTTCCGTAAACGGAACATGGATAGATTACTGTAACGGTAAGGCCCAGCGGCAGGAGAGATTGGTTAATATTGATTTGGAAAATACACAGTCTGTCACGCTTACCGGCTGGTCTGCGGATATGGTTAATATGACACCGCTCGGGGCGCTCTTTGTGAAAGTTGGGGATGAGGTGTTCCCATGTAGCTACGGAGAAGAAGCAAGCTCGGTTGCTGATTATTTTCAGAATGAAAATTTGAGATACACCGGCTTTACAGTAAATATACCCACAGAGTATTTTAGTTCGGATATAAATCAACTACGGTTTATCGAGGTAGGCCTAGACGGAACATTCAGATATGAGGACGTGTTATATAATATTGAATACGGTTCAGATAAGCAAACGGAAGGCAGCTCCGTAAAGGATATGGATGCCGCCGCTGCGCTTTCTCTGCCTACCAGACCTCTTGATAGTCCGGTAAACGGAACATGGATAGATTACTGCAATGATGTAGCGCAGCCGCAGGAACGGTATGTCAGCATTGATATAAAAAATGCAGAGTCTGTTACGCTTAAAGGTTGGGCAGCGGACATGGTTAATATGCAACCGCTCGGAGGACTCTTTATATGCGTGGGCGACGAAATGTTCAAATGCGACTATGGAGAAGAAGCTGGCTCTGTTTCTGATTATTTTCAAAACGAAAATCTAAGATATACCGGTTTTAGTGTAAATATACCTGCAGAGCATTTCAGCTCCGATATAAAGCAGATTAGTTTTATCGAAGTAGGCCTTGACGGGACATTCAGATATGAGGATGTTATATATAATGCCGAAATTATCGGTGCACCACACAATAGTTGGGTATGGCTTCTGATGATTGCCGTCATCGTAATTGTATTCCTATTGGCATTGCTTTATCTCAAAAAGAGCAATGGCGGAGAAATGTTCCAAAAGTTCAATGAAAATAAATTCCTATTCTCCGAGCTTATCAAGCGAGATTTTACACTCCGATATAAACGTACAGTTCTCGGAATGATGTGGAGCATGATTTCACCGCTTGTGAATCTGCTGATAATGTGGTTGGTGTTCCAAAACCTGATGGGTGGAAACATAAATCATTATGTAATTTATTTGTTCTCCGGCCAACTTGTCTTTAACTTTTTCAATGAAGCTACCTCGATGGGAATGACCTCATTGCTGGATAACGCGGGCATTTTCTCAAAAGTTAACGTTCCTAAATATCTTTTCCTGTTTTCAAGAAATATTGCTTCTCTGATTAATTTTGGACTTACACTCATAATTTATCTGTTATTTGTTGCGATAGATGGAATACCGTTCAGCATAGCATTTCTGTCATTACTTTATCCTATCCTTTGTCTGACGATAATGAATCTTGGAATAGGCATGATTTTGTCGGCGTTGTATGTATTCTTCCGTGATATGCGTTATCTGTGGGGGATTGCTTCTCAGCTCATCATGTGGCTTTCTGTTATTTTTTACAGCATTGACTCAATGGCACCGAATGTTCAAAAAATCTTCCTGCTCAATCCCGTTTATCTGTGTATTAAATATTTTAGGAGCGTGGTAATTGAAGGGGTTGTGCCGGATCTTTCATATCATTTATTGATGGCGTTTTTCTCCCTTGGATTTTTTGCGGCGGGTTGCCTTATTTACAAGAAGAAAAATCATGAGTTTTTGTATTATATATAAGGAGATTATATGTCGGAAGAAAAAAAAGACCCTATTATTTCGGTAAGGGATGTGAAAATCCGCTACAAAATAGGCAATTTCAGGGATATTGGCTTAAAAGATTGGGTTATATCCCAAATAAAACGAAACTATAAAAGTGAATATTTTATGGCGGTAAACGGCGTCAGCTTTGATTTGTACAAAGGAGAGATGCTTGGTATAATCGGCTCTAACGGTGCGGGAAAATCAACGTTGCTAAAAGCTTTGTCAGGGATAATGGAACCGTCTGAAGGCTCTATTTGCAGAATGGGAAAGATTGCAGCTCTGTTGGAACTCGGAAGTGGATTTGATGAAGAACTTACTGTAAAGGAAAATACATACCTTCGAGGAGCTATGTTAGGGTATTCCCGTAAATTTATTGACGATTTATACAAGGATATTATTGATTTCGCAGAACTCACCGAATTTACAGACAGACCGTTTAAACAGCTTTCGTCCGGAATGAAATCCAGACTGGCTTTTTCAATAGCCAGTATGGTAAATCCCGAGATATTGATACTTGACGAGGTGTTGTCTGTCGGCGACGGAGCTTTCCAGCGTAAAAGCGAGGAAAGAATGAGAAGTATAATAAATGGCGACGCTACTACTATATTTGTTTCTCATTCTCTTGATCAAATAAGAAATATGTGCACTAAAATATTATGGTTGCATAAAGGCAATCAAATCACAGTCGGAACTGATGTACAGCATATTTGTGATGTGTATGATGATTTTCTAAACGGTAAAATTCCGGTTGAGGATTTGCTTGGAGGAAAGATATTTGAGAAATAAGCAGCTATTTGTGCTGAAAAAT
>CAMAMD010000208.1 GCA_945836785.1 uncultured Clostridium sp. | reverse complement strand
TATTACGGAAAACACGCTCTCGCTCAGTTGCTCACGTAGCGGTACTAAGCTCGAAAATACCTCGCTAAGTACCGACGTTCACAAATGGTTTTCCTAAAATACATACACTATATTTATAAATGCGGCAGTTTTATCTGCAACATAAATCTAAAGTAAAACCGGCTGCATCTGCTTTCCGTCAAGTGCAGTTTCAAGCGTATCCTTCAGTTTTGTCAGATCCGCTATCATGGAATTTGGTTTTGTAACATAATTATCCTGTCCAAACGGAACGAAATAGATGTTTTTCATCACCATCAGCTTTCCAATATTCTGAAAGTTGATTCCGAGTGCATCATTTGTCGAAATTGCGATTACCAGTGGCCGGTTATTGCGCATATGTGCCTTTGCTGCCATAAGAACAGGTGTATCTGTAATTCCGTGCACAAGCTTTGCCGCCGTATTACCTGTACAAGGTGCGATTACCATAATATCAAACATTTTGGTCGGCCCCACCGGTTCCGCCTGCTGGATCGTCCGTATCACTGTCGTTTCTGTAGTATCCGTTACTTTTTTGACAAACTCCTCTGCTTTTGCAAACCGTGTATCCATATTATATGCATGAAATGAAAAAACAGGTATAATATTCGCCCCTTCATCTTTGAGAACTTTTATTTGCGGTATAATTTTATCAAAAGTACAAAATGAGCCTGTGATGGCAAATCCAATATTGCACCCTGATAATTTCATTTTCTTTTACCTTCCAAATTATATTTCGAAGGTGAATTATCTCCTGTTAATATCTGCAATGACTGCGTGTGCAATGATTTCTCCTGCTTCTTTCGGAAATTCTTTCCCCGGAATTCCAAGACTGCTGACAGCGAAAATGTTATTCTTTTTACAATAATCAAAATCTGTTCCACCCGGAATTGATGCAATATCAAATATCATTACATTGTTGCTCAGACAACAAAGTACATCCGCATCCAGGACAAGTGCCGGAACTGTATTAAATACATAACTATATTTTTCCATATTCAGGCGGTTAAACGCATGCATATCCACATATCCATAATTATTATCACACAGCTCCTGTGCAAGACTCTTTTTACGAACCATCACATCCACATGTGCTCCGGCTTCGCTTAACAGATTTGCAAGTGCTTTTCCACAGAAACCATAACCGGTTACAAGGCAATCACTCTCCTCAATTACAGCACCATATGATATCGCTTCCCGGATGATTCCTTTTCCGGTCAAGATTGCATTCCCCTCTGTGACATGATCCCACGTCAGATAATCAAAACAAGAGACAGTACGCAAATCACATTCATGTTTAAAACGGTTGGATATCATACCGCCATATACAGAATAGCCCGGTTTCAGATAAGGCAGCACCTGTGACATCATGCTTTCTCCTACAGGAGGTGGTAAAATAACAGCTACTTGATCATGCAAAGCTGTAATATCACGATATACATCATAACCGAAATCATAAAATGTCTGTGCAACATAATCCATTCTGCCGTCTGTGCCATACACACATATATTGCTGATATTCAAAATAATAATCCTCCTTACGATACTTTATTATATGCATATACTCAAAAATGTTTAAATACTAGAACAGAAACGACTGCCATATCCATTTCAGATAATACGGAAAATTCACTTTTTTTACAGACTCGGCAGCATACACATTTACAGTTGATAATAACTGACCATTTATTTTAATGTCAATTGTTCCTACAATATCATTTTCGACAACCGGAGCCGACAGTGCATCCGGCAAATGCTTGACGAGTTCTACACTATCATCCTGAGATATCAGAAACTCCTCATTTGCATTGATATATGTTTTAATACTGTCTTTCTCCATTCCGTTGATAACTGCAATTTCTTCAGTTTCATAATCACCTGTCAGTATAGTTTGTATCTCATATGCCGACAGCCCATATTCAAACAATGCTCTGGAATCCTGCCATTTATAGCCCTTATTTCCCGGCCATCCACAACCGAGCAGTGCAATAATATATGTCTTGCCATCCTGCTCTAAGGCAGCCACATAGCAATATCCTGCATCAGCCGTAAAACCGGTCTTTCCTGCCAGAACACCCGTCATCATATCTAAAAATCGATTTTTATTATTCACTGTAAACTGCCTTTTCCCACTATAGTCCGTAAAACTGTAACTTCTGGTCTGACATATGGTCAAAAACTGGTCTTTTGCCGGAGAGTCCATAACACAATATTTCATAATTTTTGCAAGCTCTACGGCTGTTGTGCTATGCTTACCGTTTTTATCCTCTGCATCAAGTCCGTTGGGTGTGATAAAATATGTATCAGAAAGTCCAAGCTCAGCAGCTTTTGCATTCATCATATCAGCAAAATGCTCCACATCACCACCGATATGTTCCGCAATCGCCACCGCAGAATCGTTATGACTCTCCAACATCATGGAATAAATCAAATCCTGCAGATAATATTGTTCTCCCTCACATATACCGAGCTGAACATCCGGCATTTTGGCAGCATAGGAGCTGACTGTGACCACATCATCCGTATTTCCATACTCCAGTGCGAGTATGAGGGTCATAATCTTAGTCGTACTTGCCATTGCCCGGATATCATAGCCGTTTTTTTCATATAAAACACGTCCCGTATCGCCGTCAATCATAGCTGCCGAAAGTGAATATAATTCTGTCTGTGCAGGTCTGTCCGCTGCGCAGACAGGATTTGGTGACACAAGGCACACACACATATGTAATATAATAAACACACAAACCAGTTTTTTCATAAATCTACCAACAAAATCCTTTATTATAA
>CAMAMD010000207.1 GCA_945836785.1 uncultured Clostridium sp. | reverse complement strand
AGCCTTCCTCAGATGGAAAAGATGGGTATTCTGGAGAAAGTTGAGGAACCTTCTCCTATTGATGAAGAACAGACATACCGTTATCATGAGAACAGGTATATTGCCATGGCACACTGGTCAATTACTGGAAAATGCAATTTCAGATGCAGACATTGTTATATGTCCGCACCACATGCAAAGCTTGGAGAATTGTCACATGAAACATGTATGGATATTATTGACCAGATGGCAGAATGTGGAATATACAAAGTTTCACTGACCGGTGGAGAGGCGCTGGTCCGTAAGGATTTCTTTGACATAGTAGATAAACTTCTGGAAAAAGGCATTCATATTTCTACTATCTACAGCAATGGTAAGCTTGTAACGTCAGAAGTGCTTGATGAACTGGAAAAGAGAAATATTCATCCGGAATTCAACATGAGCTTCGACGGTGTGGGACAGCATGACTGGCTGCGTGGTATTGACGGAGCAGAAAAGATGGTAGTCGATGCATTTAAACTTTGTGCCGAGAGAGGTTTCCCAACCGGCGCTGAATTCTGCCTCCACAAAGGAAATAAGGACACATTAAGAGAAAGTGTAAAGCTTTTAGGTTCACTGGGTGTTAAGAGTCTTAAGGTAAGCCGTCTTATGGCAGTGGGAGAAGGACTTGGCATAGCCGATAAGGTAATGACAACAGAAGAAGAATATGAAACATACTTAGAGTATCTGCCTCATTTTTATGAAGACGGACAGCCTCTTTCACTTATGCTCAGTTCTATGTTTATGTATGCAGGCAAGGATAAATACAGAATACCGGGCTGCAGATTCAGTAAGGAATTTGACTGCAGTAAATACAGTGTATGCGGTCATGCGAGAAATGTTATGTATATTTCAGCAGATGGAAGGATACTTCCATGTATACCTATTTCTAACAGTCCGATTGTTGAAAAACAGTTCCCGCTTGTTACAGAGATGAAACTCAGCCAGGCACTTGTAGACTCACGTTATATGGAATTTATCGACACCAGATTAAGTGCATATCTGGAGCATAACCCTGAATGTGCGGCCTGCGAATACCGTTTTAACTGTGCAGGAGGCTGCCGTGGAAACGCATTAAGTGACGGCAATCCTGACCCGCTGTCTATGGATAAGTGTATGTGCGTATTATATAAGCAGGGCTATTACGACAGAGCAAAAAAAGTTCTTGAAGAAGCAGGAGCAAAAGAGGCGGGAAGCCGGTAAAAAATATTTTAGAAAGAAACAAGTGCGAAAAATGGGCCAAACAGCTCATTTTTCGCACGGCTGTTTGTGTCGGAGCATCACAAAATAGCCATAATACCAGACGTAAATTTATATTTGCGTCACCACCATTGCGAAAACGTTCCAAAATGGAGAACAGCTATTTGTGCCGTCGGACGAAGGCGGAGAAATGGAGATTATTATGCATCATAAAAGAGGGCTGAGGCTTAAAATCAGTATCTATATTCTGATTATTATGTTTATACTTGGAACAACACTTGTAATGCTGTCTTATATTAATATGTACAACAGCAGTATGGAAATGTATCAGGTAAGAGCTGAAAATCTTGTACAGATTGCTGCCAATATGGTTGACGGAGATAAAATTAAAAATTATAACACAATTGATGATATTGATGAGTATTATGTTGAAATGTGGGTGGATTTCAATAATTTAAAAGAACATACGGATGATATAGCGTATCTTTATATTTTTAAACCATATGATGATCATTTTACGTATATTTTGGATATATATGCAGAAGACGACGATTTTGATAATATATCGGCGTTTGGAAGCGAATATTATTATACGGAAGATAATTATGAAGATTTAGTACCGGATATTAAAGCAAAAAAGGCTTCAGACAAGCTGATATATGGTGAAGATGTAGGTTATGGTGAAACCATCTCAGCATGGGCACCTGTATTAGATTCAGAAGGAAATCTTGTGGCCATGGTGGAGGCAGATTTGCTCACATCTACTCTGAGCAAAGAAATCAGAAATTCTTTGATCAAGACAATGCTTGGACTTTTAGAGGCTTTGGTTCTGTTACTTGTGGCTATGGTGATTATTATTAACCGAAAAGTTACATTACCACTTGAAAAACTTACGGATTATGTATCGTCATTTGAAGAAGGCAGTTTTAAAAAACAGAAATTCATGTATAAAGGGAATGATGAAATAAAGTGGCTGTCAGATTCTTTCTTTGCCATGATTGATAAAATGGATAAGTATCAGACAGATTTGATAGAGTTGACAAGGGAAAAGGAACGAATCGGTACGGAACTTGATGTTGCCACTCATATTCAGTCATCCATGCTGCCGTGTATATTTCCGAAATTTACAGGAAAAGAAGAATTTGATATATATGCGACAATGAATCCGGCAAAAGAAGTTGGTGGTGACTTCTATGACTTTTTTATGGTAGATGAGACTCATCTTGCCATAGTTATGGCAGACGTATCAGGAAAAGGCGTACCGGCAGCACTTTTTATGGTTATCGGAAAAACACTGATAAAAGATCATACGCAGCCGGACAAGGCGCTAGGCGATGTATTCAGTATTGTTAACAATCTTCTGTGTGACTCCAACAGTGAGGAAATGTTTATTACTGCATTTGAAGGAGTTATTGATTTGGTTACAGGTGATTTTCATTATGTCAATGCCGGTCATGAGATACCATATATCTGTAAGAAAGGGAGTACATATGAACCTTATAAGGTTCCTGCAGGTTTTGTTCTTGCCGGTATGGAAGGAATGAAATATAGAGAGGGAAATATTGTTCTTGAAGAAGGGGATAAAATTTTCCTTTATACAGATGGTGTACCTGAGGCGACTAACAA
>CAMAMD010000206.1 GCA_945836785.1 uncultured Clostridium sp. | reverse complement strand
TCACCTCCAACATAGTATGTACAAACAGCTTGTAAATTAATCATCCATTCTGTTGTAATTTCGACCAAACCTAAGTTTGACACCTTGCTCCACGAACACTATAATAAAGACATTATTCATACAGTACCCAAAATCGGCCTTGCGCCACCTGTTTTGCAAAGGAGATGTCCCTATGTCAAATATTATTGAGATAACCGACTTTCATGCCCCAGAGCTTGATATATACGCCCGACTCTCAGAGGTTCAACTGCTTCATATCAATGAACCAAAGCAGGGAATCTTTATCGCTGAGAGTCCAAAGGTCATTGAACGGGCACTTGACGCTGGATATACACCTATATCTATTCTGGTAGAGAAAAAGCATATTGAGGGACAGGCACATGGCATTATCTCCCGCTGTGGTGATATTCCTGTCTATACTGCAGATTTTGAAGTTCTTACACGACTGACCGGTTTCCAACTGACACGTGGCATGCTGTGTGCCATGTACCGTCGTCCTCTGCCTGATATAGGCGAGGTATGTGCAAATGCACACAGAATCGCTGTCCTGGAAAATGTTATGAACCCTACAAATGTCGGTGCTATTTTCCGCTCTGCTGCCGCCCTCAATATGGATGCGGTACTGCTCACTCCTGCCTGTAGTGACCCACTATACCGGCGTGCAATCAGGGTCAGTATGGGTACCGTATTTCAAATACCATGGACTTATCTTGATAACCCAAATCCGCCAACTATGACCAATTTCACAACTGCACAAACAGCCATTAAAAAAGAGGTATCCAACCAACCACAAACTTGGATTGAACACCTCAAAAAACTCGGATTTAAAACTGCTGCCATGGCATTGCGTGACGATTCCGTTTCTATCAATAATCCTGATCTCATGGCAGAAGAAAAACTAGCTATCATACTTGGAACCGAGGGAGATGGTCTTGCACCGCAAACGATTTCCGATTGCGACTACACGGTACGGATTCCGATGTCACATGGCGTGGATTCCCTGAATGTTGCCGCCGCCAGTGCCGTAGCTTTCTGGCAACTTGGATGTCAAACATTATCACCCAACAGAGCTCCTGCCAGGAGGAATAAAATATTGGATGGATTGTAAAAGAAAAAAATGATGAACATTCTGCCAAAAGGTTTGGAATGCCCTTTGGCAGAAGTATGTCCATCAAAAGTGAAATAATCGTGCTAAATTACAAACATTCAACTGCAGATTTTCCTTACGATTCTACAGCAGATAACTCATTTGCCAGATTGCTGAGTGCCTCGACGATCTCCTCAACCTCTCCGGCAATACTGCTGTTTCTCTCACTGGTTTCCAGTGTTTCACAGGAATGTGCCGTAACTTCTTCTGTAGCAGCTGAGATTGTCTCAATCCCTCTGATAACATGCTCATTTGCCTCACTCAGACCTGTTACCAGCTCGCTCAGCTTAACCGCCTCACGATATACGGTTTCCGCTTTTATAGCAATCTCTTCAAAACTATATGCTGTCTTATTTGCAACTATATTCTGTTCACTTGCATTGTGTAACATATCTCCAATCACATCTACCATATTGGATAATTCAGCAGAAACATTACCAATCAACTCTGTAATACTTACCGTAGCCTCCTCCGTCTGGGTAGCCAAAGTTGAAATCTCAGATGCCACAACAGCAAAACCTCTTCCTGCTTCCCCCGCTCTGGCAGCTTCAATGCTTGCATTTAATGCCAGCAGGCTGGTCTGGGATGTGATACCATTAATCAATTCAATAATCGACTGCATCTTTTCTGCATATTCACTTAATTTTTCTATCTCATCAGATACATCCTTGTTAGATTTATTGGATAACTCCACATGACGTATAAGCTCATCAATATTTGCCTTTGACGCCTCAATCTCTTGTCTGGTATCACCTATATTGTCAGAAATAGCCGCCGTTGATGCACTAACCTGATTGATTGCCTGATGAATTTCTTCTGTCTTTTCCATCTGCATCTGAATGGAATCTACCGTTTCACCTGTTCCCTGGGCTACTTCTTCCATGGAAATCTTTGTTTTGTTTGCTGTATCATTCAATATCTCCATCTTTTGTGAAACAGTACCTATATTCTCTGTCATCTGATCAGACACACGCAAAATCTGTTCCATCAGATTTGCCACTCTTTCTTTTTCTGTCTCAATCTGCTCCATGCGGTTACGATTTGTCAATTCAGCAGCAATGGTGCTCATTGACATATATATTGTGAAAAGAATCAGCGAAGCGATACGAATCTCTATATCAGGTAAATCTGCGGAACTAATCTGATGACTTGCCGCCAAATATATTACCTGTGCTACATTACCCAAGGTAACCGCCAGCATATACATAAAAATCAGCTTATTTTGATTATAACAGAGCAAAATAATCGCTACCATAATTGCATAAACATATGCAATCGGTGAAATTGTTGTAAAAATAACAAACAGATAAAAAACAAAAAATCCGCCAGCCAACACATACTTCACCTGATCTGACTCTTTATCCCTGGCAAAAAGTATCTTACATATAACAAAAGGCACCAGCAATAATATCAGAAACACTATAAAATAGGCTACCGTTCTGCTCTTCTTCAACACCTCAATAAAATAACTAATAGCCAGAATTGCAACCAGAACCGTGTAACAGAACATTGCCGTTGCATTGACACGGCGCTTGTCCGATATTTTATTAAAATCCATAGTTTTATTTTCCCCCTGTGTATATTGCTATATTTATTTATGTATTATTTTAGCACAAAATGTATAAAACGGCAATTATAAACTACTTTATGTCACACACTATTCTATATATCAATTATGATTTAACCATATCTCTTTTGCTATATCCAAAAGC
>CAMAMD010000205.1 GCA_945836785.1 uncultured Clostridium sp. | reverse complement strand
AATAAAGTATTTTTGATTATTTAAATTATATTAAACACCACATTCAACAATTTGTGCAAAACATATACTAAAATCAGAAAAATACATAAAAAGCTGTGTAAAGTTTTGTGCATTTTATGGATTTTCTAAATTAGTTTAAATAAATCTAAAATAAATGTTGACAGAAGAGAATCCCCATTGTATATTTGATTCATAAAGTGAGTACGCAATTTTCAGAAAAATTCAATTAGCTACATAAGCCCGGCAAACGAATATTTCAGAATTAAACGTACATTTTATAAAACTTCAAATGATGAAAAAATCATCTTGTGAAATTAGTGATTAAAGGAGGAAAAATAATGAAAAAGAAAATTGTGAGTGTATTAATGTGTACAGCATTGACAGCTTCAATGTTAGCAGGATGTGGAAGCGGACAGACTAACCCACCAGCAGAAGAAGCAGGAACAGGATCAGCAGCTACAGGGGATACGGCTGCAGGCGACACAGCAGACGCAGCAGAACAGGCAACAGATGATGCTGAAGAAACTGCTGAGGCAGAGGTTGTTACTAATACTTATGGAGATTCAAACGGAACACATCTGGAGATGTGGACATTCGTAGAACTTCATGGTCAGCATTATGGAAAGATGGCAGAGGTGTGGAACGAACAACATCCGGATCAGACAATAGAGATTACATGTACAACTTATCCTTATGGAGACATGCATACAAAACTCTTAACTGCATTACAGGCAGGCACAGGTGCTCCTGATATCTGTGACGTAGAGGTTGGACAGTTCCCTAACGTAGTAGAGGGACTTGATACATGGCTTGTTCCACTGGATGACTATGCAGCAGATTATATGTCGACCATGGTTCCTGCACGTATGGAAACTTATGCAGGAAAAGATGGAAAGCATTACGGAGCTCCTTATCATGTAGGTGCAACAGTTATGTACTACAATGTAGCAGCTATGTCAGAGGCAATGGGAATTTCCGAGGATGAAGTTACTGCAAAGATTGACTCAGTTGTTACATGGGATGACTATGAAGCACTTGGAAAAGAGTATGTTGATGCAATTGGTCAGGATGGAAAGTATTTCACATCTGTTGATACAGCCGGTGTTGACTGGTTATGGATTGCGATGGCTGAGTATGGAGAGGACTGGACAGGTGGATTTGAAGGACCTGCAAACGTTAAACTTGATTCTGTAAAGAAGATGCTTGAAATGCAGCAGTCATGGTTACAGAGTGGTATTGCAGAAGTTTCTCCTGATGGACATGTTGACCTGGAGGCAGGATTCCAGAATATAATGGATCACAACATCGTATCCTTCCCTAAGGCTATGTGGTATATGAGCCGTTTCACAAACTATATGCCTGAGGAAAAAGGTAACTGGTATATTGCTAAGTGTCCTGTATTTGAAGCCGGACAGAAGATGTCAGTTGGTATCGGCGGAACAGGAACAGTTATAACACAGCAGTCTGCAAATGCTGATCTTTCAGCACAGTTCTTATGCTGGGCGAAGATGTCTGAGGAAGGTGAACAGAACATCTGGGATACACTCGGATTTGATGTATGTAACACAGCATGCTGGACAATGGATTCCTTTGCACATGATGACAACAACCAGTACAATGCATATTTCAGAAATTATCCTTATGATGTATTAAATGAAATCGGTATTGATAATATCGGAAAGATTTCTGTAGTACCAATCAGCCCGACAATTAATGAATATGCATGCAATACAACATTAAATGAAGTTCTTGAGGATGGTATGAATGTAGATGACGCTCTTCAGGAATTACAGGATGCAGTTGACTTAGAGCAATAAAATCACAATCGGGGTTTTAAATGTGGGGATGTCAGGGATTTTTCCTCTGGAAAGTATTTTCCGGTGACATCCCCATTTTAACAATAGAGAGAGGGTGTTGGTTTGAAGATAAAAAAAATTTTGTACTCACAGAAGGTGGCACCATATGTATTTGTTCTGCCATTTATACTGAGTTTCGCAATTTTCTGGGTTTATCCATTGATTTCTTCCATAACCATGAGTTTTCAGAATATCGGTGCGGTATCCTCTGAATGGGTAGGGTTAAAAAACTATCAGAAACTTTTGAAGGATAATGTGTTCCATATTGCAATCTGGAACAGTGCAAAGTATATGTTTTTTACATTGGTATTACTGATTCCGTTCCCTATGCTTTTTGCAGTGCTTATGGACAGTCGTCTGGTAAAGGCAAAGGGTTTATGGAAGGCAATTCTTTATATGCCTGCATTAACATCTGTAGTTATTTCAGGTACATTATTCAGACTTATGTTCACAGAGTATCCCACAGGTCAGATGAATATGATCACAAGTGCTCTCGGGCTTGGAACATTTAAGTGGCTTAAGATGGGCTGGTCAGGTATGCTGGCATTGCTTACTGTCGCATGCTGGCGCTGGACAGGTGTAAATATGTTATATTTCCAGTCAGGACTTCGTGCTATTGATTCTTCACTTTACGAGGCGGCGGATATAGACGGAGCGACTGCATGGCAGAAACTGCGTTATGTGACTCTGCCATTATTAAAGCCTACTACAGTATACGTTCTGACAATTTCAGTATACGCAGGACTTTCAATGTTCTTAGAGTCTTATATGTTATGGGCAGGAAACAATTCGCCGAACAATATTGGTCTTACAATAGTAGGTTACCTGTACAAACGTGGTATTGAAAAGAATGATATGGGTTATGCGTGTGCGGTTGGTGTTGTACTTCTTGT
Source organism: uncultured Clostridium sp. (assembly GCA_945836785.1). The sequence continues at coordinate 116 of CAMAMD010000205.1, read as the reverse complement.
AATTGCACTTGCTATTAATATGGTACAGCTTATCGCAAACGGTACATTTAAGCAGAAGGAGGATTAATTATGGCAGAGACAGGAAAAAAAACCTCCAGAGAAGGTAAAACAAAAAG
>CAMAMD010000204.1 GCA_945836785.1 uncultured Clostridium sp. | reverse complement strand
AACCTGAAGCACTGCATGTTTCAGGTTAATAAGCATTGCCTTACTATCTGCTAACACACCTTCAAATTTCTCCCTGGTATACACCGCATCCCACGCGGGACAATAATATTGTATCCCCGGTAGTGCATATATTTTATCAAGGCTTTTTATGGTCTCAGAAAAATCCACAAATATCGGCAGATCATTTTTCACCGGTATTGCATCTCCTGTAAAAACGTATCGGTCATTTAATATGTATGACATCGAACCATGAGAATGTCCTCTGGTCGATATAGTGCGGATTCTGATTCCATCCTCAAGCTCGATTTCATCCCCGTCTGCAAGCATCTCATCTACTTCTGCCGATTCAGACAATAATGTATAAAAATTCGGAATCGGGCGCTCACGGAATTGTTTTTGGATATCCTCTACCCATGCGGTTTCCTCGCTCGGTGCGTATAACTTACAGCCGGTCTGTCTTTTTATTTCAGCGGCCGCACCTGCATGATCCGGATGGGCATGTGTCAGAAACATAGCCTTTATCTCTGACATTTTTCTGTTAATAGATTCAAGATACGTCTGAATCAAGGCTTCCGATCCTGCAACACCGCTGTCTATAAGATAGCAATATTTTCCTGTGATCAGATAAATATTGACATATCGTTTTACTTCCGGCGTAACATAGAATTCTTTTCGTATCAAATGTACCTGTTCTGTTATTTTCATACTTTTCACCTGCTTTCATATTTATTCAACAATTACTGCCCTGCTATCCACAGAATTCTCACGTAAGAATGCTATTTTCTTGTATTCTTCCGATGCAAAACAGGCATCCAGATGTTCCCGTGTATCAAACGCAATTATGATGACCCGGCTCGGATTCCAATCTGTCCCAAGCGGCGTAACTTTTTCCGAACGCACGATGTATCTTCCATGATATTTTTGCACAATTGGTTTCACTATGCGAATATAATCCTGATATGCTTTTCTATCTGTGCTTTCATCAAAATATGTCGTTACAATAAAATAAACCATATTATCCCTCCTTTTATGCAAGTATTCACTTGCATATTGTATAAAAATATTACATTCAAATATCATAAACTGCACATGTTCACAACCGCATACAAACATGTTTTATGAACTATATAGTCTATATAATATCCGAATGTAACAATCTTATCTGCAGATTCCGTTTACAAAATGCCGAACACTGCTCTCTATATACTGTTCTGTCTGTAGCTCAGTCAGCGTATCTCCAAAGGACGCCTTAAAAAACACAAAGCCAAAATTCATTGCCAGAAATGCAACTGCCAAGCTCTCTATATCATTCGTCTCAATTTTATGTTGCTGCTGCATCTCAGTAAAGTACCGAACCAAAACCTTTTTGAATGTATCAGGAATCTCCCGTATGCCCTCCCTGGTTACATCATACAAATCAGGCGAACGAAGTCCAAGCGATATTTTTACCATTTTGGGTGTTACCTTCCTCAGGTATACACCGGCAAAAGAACATAAATCCTTTTCCACATCACCCGTACAAGAAAAATCACGCTCTGAAAGACACGGATTCCATTCCGGCAACGTCATCGCAGCGACAACAATATCCTTTTTCCCCTGGAACTTTCGGAAGATAGTACATTCATTCACGCCTGCTCTTTTTGCAATATCCTTCGTCGTTGTGGCTGTATAGCCTTTTTCCATAATCAACTGCATCGTTGCATCTAATATTTTAGATTGTGTTTCATCGTACATCGCCTCTTGCCTCCTTGCAAGTGTTCACTTGCATATTATTACATATATACAGCAAAGTCAAGAACTATATTAAACTATATTTAATTAGCTTTATAACCAGATTGCCTTTACAATAAGCCATATAACAAGCAGCCAGATTACAACGATTGGGATTGCATAGTACCATTTCTTTGGTCTTCCATCGCTCCACATATTTTCAGCCAATTCATGATTTTTATCCCAAACGCTTGATGGAATCAACTTTATTGTTAATGCAATCAATGCCGGTAGCAAAATTACATCATCCAGATATCCCAGCACCGGTATAAAATCAGGTATCAAATCTACTGGAGAAAGTGCATATCCTACGGTAATGGCAGCTATTATTTTAGCTAACACTGGAGTATCCTTATCCTTTAAGCACAGGAACACCGTCGGTATGTCTTTTTTTAATTTTTTTGCTCTTTCTTTTAAGTTCATACTGTTATCGTCTCCAAACCATAACAAATTCCTTTTCATTCGTATTGCTGTCCGAATTCTCAATATCCAGCCATATCTACATAACATTATCTAAATCATTATTTCATATCATTATTTTACTTCTTTTCAAGCCCATACATGGTATTCAACAGACTAATCCCGGTTTTTGTTCTAAAAACATTATTTCTAAAGGCACAAATGATTTCTGGTTTTAATGCATCTTCATACGCATTTACCAAAAAATCCGCCTCAAGTAAAATTCTGTAATCATCTCCGTCAACGTCCGTATATGTATGATGATGCCCGATCAAATAACATATTCTGTCTATTTCTTCTTGGGTTATTTCAGAAAATTCCTGAAGCATTTCTCTCGCATAAGCCGGGCCTTCCTGCTCTTGCAATTTTCCGTTGCAACGCCCGTATTTTTCCTCGCTAGGACGAATGCCTATATCATGCATGATGGATGCAATGTCAAGAATTTTCTGCGTCTCGTCGGAAAGCCCTTCTAATTTTCCAATCAAATGCGCATACTCATACACCTTTACAAAATGTTGAATACGTTTCGGATCTCCTTTATTAAAATCTATCATTTTTACAATTAATTGTTCATTCAGCATTCTCCTATACATCCTCTCTATTATTTTAACATCATGTCTGAAAAGGTTCTCCAACAATA
>CAMAMD010000203.1 GCA_945836785.1 uncultured Clostridium sp. | reverse complement strand
TTATATAAATAACAATGCTGTATAAATGTACCACTTTACAGTGTTTCTCCATTTTCCTTGATCAGCTGGCTGTACCAGTGTGCCGAATCTTTCATAATTCGTTCCTGGTTTCTGTAATCAACATATACAAGTCCAAATCTTTGTGAATATCCCTCGCTCCATTCAAAATTATCCATAAGGGACCAATAGAAATATCCCCGTACATCCACACCGTCATCAGCAGCCTTTTTAAGTTCCTTAATATAACGGCTTGTAAAATCTATCCTCTGTGAATCATGCACCTTTCCATCAAGAGAAACCACGTCCGTGCATGAAATACCATTCTCAGTGATATATATTGGTTTCTTATATCTGTCATATAAAAATCTTGGTGCCCACCTGAGTGCTTCAGGGGTGATTGGCCAGCCACATGCTGTCCTTGGGAAACCGGTATAGCGCTCTACTATTTCCGGCTTGCCATCCTTTCCTGCACGTACGCACCAGCCATTATAAATATTCTGACCATAAAAATCTATGGGTTCTGAAATAAGCTTCATATCCGCATCAGTTATGGCAGGCATATAAGCTTCAAAACGTTTTAGTCCCTCTTCCGGATATTTTCCAAGCAATACCGGGTCAGACCACCATGGCACATTCCATGTCCAGTTATCATCCTCAGGAATAGTAAAATAGCTCTGTCTTGCTGCTTCTATATCCTCCGGCTTTTCGCTTTCAGGATACGCTGCTCCGCAAGTCGGTGCAAATCCAATCTCTATAGGCTGCTTTGCTTTCTCTCTAAGCCTTTGAACCGCCCTTCCGTGAGCTTTAAGCACATTATGAGCCATCAAAAGAGTGTCAGAAAGTGAGCGTTTAAGTCCCGGTGCATGCACTCCGCGCAAATAACCAAGTCCTACAAAGCACTGCGGCTCATTTACAGTAAAAAAGTGTGTTACCTTGTCACTGAATCTCTCTGATATCAATGCCGCATAATCGCCAAACCACTCAACAATGTCCGGATTCATCCAGCCTCCCCTTCTCTCAAGGGCAAGCGGAAGCTCCCAGTGATACAACGTAATATATGGTTCAATCCCTGCTTCAAGCAGTTCGTTGACCAGATTATCATAGAAACGGATTCCCTGCTCATTTACTTTACCTGTACCCTCAGGAATGACTCTTGACCAGTCAATTGAAAAACGATATGCATGAACCCCCATTTCTTTCATTATAGCAACATCTTTTTTGTATAAATGATAGTGGTCACATGCCACATCTGCTGTTTCGCCATTAAGAATTTTGCCCGGCTGGCGACAGTATTCATCCCAGATATTTGCCCCTTTTCCTTCTTCGCTTGTAGCGCCCTCAATCTGATAGGCACTTGTTGCCACGCCCCACACAAAGTCTTTACTAAATCCCATATTGTTCACCTTGCTTTCTTAATATAATTGTAACTATTCAGAGCCGCATCTCGATTCCACTTCGTTTCATCTCGTTGTGGCTTCTCGCCATATAAAATTTCAAAAATATAAAAATTCATACAAGTATGATTTTTATATTTTATGAAATTTTGCATGGCTCTGAATAGTACATATAATTATACCATTTATGCTGTTATAAATGATATAAGATAAAAATCTTTTTTTACATCTGTTGCATCTGTTATCTCTATCTCCACATGATGTTTCTTTCTCTCTCCATGATGGAGTACCGGCTGCAGATACAGGCAGTCTCCCCATGTCTCTTCAAAATTACCATCAAGAATAACTGCATTTTTCTCATCACCGTCTAACACAAGTCTTGCAACAGGACTTCCACCGTTAGGGCTCTTCCTGTACTGAACAGCGATACAGGACGCATCAAAATCTGCTGTCAGGCGGTCTCCTTTTGAAGACGCAGCCCAGCCATTTTTAAAGAAATCAAGATGTCCATTTTTCTCCTGTGTGTCTGCGCGGAATCCCTTAAGTTCAGGATCAAGGTTACGAATCGTATAACGGGCTGCATCTTCATAAGCATTATCTGTCATAGGTGGAGCAATTTCTTCACATACCTTAATATCATCAGACTCTTCATCTGCCTGTTTTCTGATTTCTTCAAGAACTTTAACAATCTCAGCAGATACAAGTGCATGCCCTCTGTCATTTGGATGCAGACCATCCGGACTAATATCATTTACGGAGAATTCTCCTGCAAGCATTCTCTCACGAATCGTATCCTTGACACTAACATAAGGAATGGAATAATAATCAGCCAGCATATTGTGATACGCCTGTGCATTTACACCTGTCTCATAATATACATTATTAAGGATGAACAGGGCAGGATGTGATGAACTCTTCATTGCTTTTCTTAATACACCTTCATATGTCTCCTGAAAAAACACAGTCGCATCATCATTGACCGTAAAATCAATAAAAAGGACATCCGGTCTGTACATCAGCACATCCTCATGCATTCTGGCAACTCCAAAATGCGACGATGTCCCTCCTATTCCTGCATTAACATAATGAAAATTCGCTTTAGGAAAAGTATCGCAGAACCATTTATAAGTTAGATATGCATAAGTATTTACATCTGAGGAAGCAAGTGAGCCCTGCGTAATTGAACCGCCGAGGAAACCTATTGTAAGCTCTTCCCCAAGTTCAGCTCGTTTCATAACAGTTGCAAGTTTTACATAACTTTTTTCCATTCTTATATTTACCTCATTTCTAATTTCATCGATATTGGCAGAAAGTTTATGCATTGTTTTTCTGCGTAGATTGTTAATTTTCTTATTAATATCAATCTACCATATTAATCTATATTAATCAATATTTAATTCGCATATTAATCTTTTTTAGCAGTTTATACTATATTAAAAGTACTTATTTTATGCACTATTATAATTGTGATTCACAAGTCAA
>CAMAMD010000202.1 GCA_945836785.1 uncultured Clostridium sp. | reverse complement strand
TTCGGAAGCTTTTCAGATTTATTGTATTCCTGCGGTTTTACTGTTTCTTCATACGGGTAAATAAAATTACACGTGTAATTTATATCCTTACGCCATTGAACTAACGAATTGCTGTAAAACGGATCTTTGCCAATAAGTTCCTTATGCTTGCTATATAATAATTTTTTCTCATTTTCAAGGCGTTTTATCTTATCCGGTGATATATCATCTTTTCCACGGCTGAGTGACTCATGATGTATTAACACAGCATCATTTCTTATAACATTATAATATCCTGCCTCATACAATTTAAAGCACAGTTCTACGTCATTATATGCCACAGCAAGCTCTTCGTCAAATCCTCCTACAGCATCGAATTTACTTTTACTTACAAGAAGGCATGCCGCTGTAATTGCAATCATATCCATAGTCACAACATTGTGGCCATGATAAATATTTCCTTCATCAATCCTTCCGGAAAGCTTGTGTGCAGGTCCAATACCCATATTCGTTATCCCGACATGCTGTATACGATGCTTATTCCCAGCTTCTTCTTTTTCATCTGATACCGGATAATATAATTTAGCACCTACTGCTCCCGTATGCGCATGCAAAGCCTGTGAAAGCATATTTTTTAACCAGTCTCCACGTATTATCTCAATATCATCATTTAAAAATAACAGGTATTCTCCGGAAGCCTTCGCTACTCCAAGATTGCACATATATGAAAAATTGAACTCTTTTTTATCATATACATATTGTATCCTGTTCTCAGGTGTATCAGTCTTTTGACTATCCCTGATAATATTGTCAATGAATGAAGTTATACACAGCCTCTCACTGTCACAGCTTCCGTTATCCACAATTATTATCTCATAATTCTTATATTCCGTGATTTTTACAAGTGTCTCTATACATCGTTTTAATATGTCTGAATTATCTTTACTTGGTATTATTATTGAGATTAATGGTGTATCGCTTTCATTTAAATGGATTAAATTCCACCTGTTATTTTTCTTCCACTCCGAATCTGCTCCGTATAATTTATCCTTTAACTTGATATACCCGTTAGTATAAAGCACAAAGGGCAGATGGTATATTCCGCCTCCATCAGCACTAAGCTGTCCGGCCCCAAATAGCACAAGTTCATATATGGATATATCATGCAGTACTTCATCTACAGTGATGCCATACTGAGCAGAAAGCGTTTCCAACCATTTTTTTATATTATCAGTACTAAGTGCAAATATATTTCCAAAATAGAAAAATGACTGTAATGTATCCGGTGAATATTCCGGCTTAAACCATGGCTCTCCACGATAAAGTCTATCCTTTGAGAAATCATTTTTAACACTTTTTATCTTAAGATTCCTGCCATACATTTCCTCAAATGTGCCAAGATAATCCTCATCAGCATATATGATTCCTGCATCTTCATGCATATTAATAAAATACTCAAAACACTGCTCACAGCGCTTATCAGCATACCCCTGCGTTCCGGTAAAAATTATCCAGTCACACTCATTTATCAAATCCGTCAAACCGCATAATGCTATATTTTCATCACACGAAGAAAAGGGAAACTTCCTGATGCGTTTCCCCGTTTTTTCCATATTATTAACTTTATCTGCAATTTCATCTAACTGATCATCATGAGCTTTTAACCACTGCAGATACGGCGTTATCTGCTCAAATATATGATTATAGTATGACTCTTCCATATTTTATACCATCTCGTATCTGCTCAGCACCTTTACAGTACTTAACAGTTACACTGTTTCAACATTATTTAAATACCTGCACATGACAACTACACGATAAGCTGCTTTTCGGCACTTCGATACAGGCGCTGCCTTGAGCACGAATCTTTTGCTGTCATCCACAAATCATAAGTTCCCTCCGGAAGCGAGCCCTCATATATCCAGCAGCAGAACCCTGCCATCTCTACGTTTGTTTCATCAGGAAGTATTGCCGCAACGTCCTTTCTATAACGTTTTACAACAGGAATCTCCCATACCTTTCCCTTCTCGTTTATAAGCAACAGTTTAAACTTATATCTTGCATTGTCAACTCCCGGAACATACGCCCATCCTTTAATAATATAATATGGTTTCTTTTTACTGCCTACACGATAGAATTTATCCTTCCCGCAGTCTTCAACAACTATCATTATAGCCTGATTCATGTTTTTCTTATTAGGTAATCTCTTGCCCTCGCGTACCTCGTCATGATAGCCAACCATATCTGCAAGTTCATACCCTTCAAACCATCGGCACTGATAATCAGGTGAACCATCATTCATAATTGTCCCGTTAAACGGATCCTGCCTGTAAAGTTTTATATGACGCTTGTAAAGTATATCCTTTTCACGCATAAGTCGCTCAAATTTTACCTTATCCTGCATATCATCGCCACGGCTGAGTGACTCATGGTGATATAGAACTACATCGTTTCTCTGTACATTATAAAGGCCCTTTTCGCATATACGAAAGCATAGGTCAACATCATTATATGCAACCTCGAGTCCCTCATAAAGGCCTCCAAGTGCCACATATAAATCCTTTCGTATCATAAGACATGCTGCCGTAACACCTATCATGTCATAATTAAGCTTATTATGACCATAATAATAATTCAAGCTGTCATCTTTTTGTTTAAGCTTATGCCCCGGTCCTGAAATAGTGTTAGTAATACCTGCATGCTGTATAAGCGTAGTATTTGGATATAAAAGCTTGGCTCCTACTGCTCCAACATACTTAAGAGATGCCTGTCCAATCATTCTGGTAAGCCAGTCACCTTGTATTACCTCCATATCATCATTTAAAAGCAGTATATAGCTTCCATTGGAATTCTCAACACCAAAATTGCACATTTTTGAAAAGTTAAATTCCATCGGATTATATAAGTATTTAAAATCATATT
>CAMAMD010000201.1 GCA_945836785.1 uncultured Clostridium sp. | reverse complement strand
TTGCCAATTTTTATTTTTTGGTCAGGATTTACAATATTGCGGGATATTTATCGCAATAAAGACTATGCTTATGAAATTATGACCACCGAACAGGAGCAGACACTTGCATCGAACGACCTCCCTGTTCAATCCGACCAAAAACCACACGGATATGAAGATTTATTTCATGTGATTGGGACATCTGTTCATTATGAATTTCCAAATGATACAACAGATGCCTTTACAGTGACAATCAAGCAGGATGCTGTTGTTGTATATGATGAATCAGAAAGTGTCTACGAATATACCGGAATAGATGCAGAGTTAATTAAAACATTAAATGTCAGATTATATAATGATTTATTAATGGGGATGCATTTTGAATCTCTCGAGGAGTTATACAGATTTTTAGAATCAATATCAAGCTAAACGAATGTTAAGGAGAATGACGTGTACGATATATGTGTTATTGGCGGTGGGGCAGCCGGCATGTGTGCTGCCATCACAGCTGCCAGAAAAGGGAAAAAGGTCATTATTATTGAAAAAAATACAAAACTTGGACGTAAGCTATATGCTACGGGAAACGGTAAATGCAATCTGACCAACATACATATGGATTATTCCAAGACATATCATTCGTCCGATAAAAATTATGTTTTTTTTCTGCATGAAGTTATGGGCGACACGCCCGATTCGGATGTGAAATCTTTTTTTTCATCAATCGGTATTCCCACATATACGACTACGGATGGATATGTGTATCCCGCAGCTTCCCAGGCATCTGCAGTTGTCTGGGCACTGTCTGACGCACTTGCTTCCGAACATGTGGAGATTACCTGTAATACAGAGATAACCGACATTCAAAAAAGCGATATCGGATACAAAATTATGGCATCTGACAAAATTTTTCAGGCCTCTAAAGTGATTTTGACATGTGGAGGATGTAGTTACCCTTCGCTGGGGGGGACAAAAAGCGGTTATGTGCTGGCACAAAAGTTCGGACATTCTATCCAAAATATCCATCCGGCACTATGTGCACTGGTTTCAAAGGATGTACCAGTGGAACTGGCAGGTATTCGTGTTCCTGCTACAGCAACATTGTTATCAGACAATGCAACGCCTATAGCATCTCACAGTGGTGAATTACAGATAACGGATTATGGTTTGTCAGGTATCATGATTTTTAATCTGGCCGCAAAGGCTGGTGATTTGCTTGCTGCACAAAAAAGCGTCTGGATCAGTCTTAATCTGATACCATGTATTACGCATCATGAGTTTGAAGAATTATATAAGACAGCCGGACATCGAACGGTAATCGGTTTGTTAAATGGATTTTTACATGATAAGCTTGCAGCCTATGTAATTAAGGAAATGCAGCTTGACAGAAAGACAAGGGTATCTGATATCAGCCTGGAAACTCTGCACCGGATTGTAAAGAAATTAACGGATTTGCGTTTTTTGATCTCCGATACCAATGGCTATGAAAAAGCCCAGGTATGTGCAGGCGGCATTTCTTTAGATGAAATCAACCCGGTAACATGTGAGTCTAAATTATCACCGGGCTTATATTTTGCAGGTGAAGTTTTGGATATTGATGGTATATGCGGAGGATATAATCTTACTTATGCCATTACATCCGGAATCAGGGCAGGGGAGAGTTGTGTATGATACGAATAAATCAAATAAAAATTCCTGTTGACACGAATCATACGATACAGGATTTGTTAAAGCAAAAAATATCAAAAATACTTACAATAAATGATAATAAATTTGAGCGTATTGTTAAAAAATCCCTGGATGCCAGAGACAAAGAACACCTTATGTATATATATTCCGTTGATGTGTCTTGTAAAAACGAAAAATCCGTTTTGAAATATAGTCACAATAATAATGTTATGTTAACAGATGAACAAAAATATATTTTTCCCTCCAAATGCGAAATACAATCTAACGAAAAGTTTACGTCACCGGTTATTGTGGGAGCCGGACCTGCCGGCTATTTTTGTGGATTATACCTTGCACGGGCAGGATTTCATCCCATTATTATTGAGCGAGGAAAAAATGTGGAGGAGCGTACCCGTGATGTCAATACATTTTGGAATGGAGGTACTATCAATCCTGAATCCAATGTATCATTTGGTGAGGGTGGCGCAGGCACATTTTCAGACGGCAAATTAAATACCGGAATCAAAGATCCCATGGGCAGAATCGGTGCTGTTATCAATGATTTCATCCGTTTTGGTGCACCCGAGGAAATCGGATATCTGAACAAACCGCACGTTGGTACAGATGAACTTGTGCATGTCATGAAGCATATGCGGGAAGAGATTATTGCTTTGGGAGGTAAAATTCAATTTGAGTCTAAATTCGTCGGTTTCGAAAAAGGAGCCGATGGTCTTACTGCCAATATATTAAGTCAGGGTGAAACAAGCATTTTAAATACCCATGCTCTGATTCTCGCCATAGGGCACAGTGCCAGAGATACCTTCACCTATCTTCATGCGGCCGGTGTTCCGATGGAACCAAAGGCATATGCCATGGGAGTCCGTATTGAACACGAAAGACATACTATAGATGCGGGACAGTATGGTACCAGCAATGCCGCACAAAAACTTCCCGCGGCTGATTATAAGATGACGTACCGTTCAACCGGCGGAAGGAGCGTATATAGTTTTTGCATGTGTCCCGGTGGTTTCGTTGTAAATGCCTCTACAGATGTCGGACAGGCCGTTACAAACGGTATGAGCAATCATGCCAGAGATGAACGTAATTCTAACAGTGCTATTGTCGTAAATGTGACACCGGAGGATTTTGCGGCTGAGGGATTTACAGGAACTTTAGCAGGTATGCAGTACCAGCTAAAATATGAGCATATGGCTTATGAAGAAGGAAAAGGCAGTCTTCCGGTTCAAAGGTTGGCCGATTATGAAGCCG
>CAMAMD010000200.1 GCA_945836785.1 uncultured Clostridium sp. | reverse complement strand
CTATATTATATATACTTCTTTGCGAAAATTATTTCAACACATTCTTTCCATAAATATGTCATAGTCATTACAACCAATTCGTGCTATAATACACATAAAAACAAGCCGATAATGAAGTTATTTATAACGGAGGATAAAATGTCAGACAATACAAACAACAATAATCAAAACGATGACAAAGAAAAAGACGAATATGAAAGCTACTGTTACCTTTGCCGGAGGCCGGAATCAATCGCAGGTCCGTTTATAACTCTGCCAAACAACATACATATTTGCAATGATTGTATGCAAAAGAGCTTTGATTCTCTGAATTCCAACTCCATGCAGTTTATTGATCTGTCAAAAATGCCGCATATCAACATGTCACAGTTTATGCCATTTGATGATATTCCGCAATCCCAGAAGGTCAAGAAAAAGAAGAAAAAGGAAAAGGACGAAGCAGAAGAATTACCGCTCACGATGGAAAACATTCCGGCTCCTCACAAAATGAAAGCAATGCTGGATGAATATGTAATTGGTCAGGAATATGCAAAAAAAGCAATTTCCGTAGCAGTTTATAACCATTATAAACGGGTTATCACCAATACAATGGACGATATCGAAATTGAGAAATCAAACATGCTCATGCTCGGTCCAACCGGATGCGGAAAAACCTATCTGGTCAAAACAATTGCCCGCCTGTTAAATGTTCCACTCGCCATAACAGATGCAACCACTTTAACCGAGGCCGGTTACATCGGTGACGACGTAGAAAGCATTTTGTCCAAGCTCCTGGCTGTCGCAGATAATGATGTAGAAAAAGCAGAACGTGGAATTGTTTTTATCGATGAGATTGACAAAATCGCAAAAAAGAAAGAGACACACAGCCGCGATGTCAGCGGTGAATCAGTACAGCAAGGTCTGTTAAAGATTCTCGAGGGCGCCGATGTCGAAGTTCCGGTAGGTTCAGGCAGCAAAAATGCCATGACACCTATGACAACTATGAACACGCGAAACATCCTGTTCATATGCGGTGGTGCTTTCCCGGAAATTGAGAACATCATCAAACAGCGCTTAAATAAGCAGTCATCCATGGGCTTTAACGCAGAACTGAAAGATAAATATGATGACAATCACAACATTATAAAAGAAGTTACAACCGATGACCTTAGAGAATTCGGTATGATTCCTGAATTCATAGGTCGTCTTCCTGTCCTGTTTACACTGGATGCTCTGGACAAGGATATGTATATAAAGATCCTGAAAGAACCAAAAAATGCAATTTTAAAACAATACCAGAAGCTGCTTGCTTTGGATGAGGTGGATTTGCAGTTCGACGACAGCGCATATGAAGCTATCGCAGAGCTTGCCATGGAAAAGAAAACCGGTGCCCGTGCCCTTCGTGCTATTATTGAAAAATTCATGCTTGATATCATGTATGAAATTCCTCGTGATGACACAATCGGCAGAGTAACCATCACCGGAGATTACATCAAAGGAACCGGTTCTCCAATCATAGAACTACGGGGAACCAGCATGTAATAGGATGTTCATATATCAGGGGGTAATAAAATGAAGAAAGTTGAAGTTATTATCAGATCCGAAAAACTTGACGACATGAAAGCCATCTTGGACGAATGTCACGCAACCGGTGCCATGGTAAGCAATATCATGGGCTACGGAAACCAAAAAGGATACAAAACCAAATACCGCGGAAGTGATTACTATGTAAATCTTCTTCCTAAGATTAAGGTTGAAACTGTTGTAACCGATGAAATATGTGAGAAGCTTGTCTCAATGATTACCGAAAGAATTCCTACCGGCAATTACGGCGATGGCAAAATCTTTATATACGAAGTATCCGATGCTGTTCGTATCCGTACCGGTGAACACGGTGAAAACGCACTATAATAAAAACAGTTTTATAAAAAGAATATGGCGTGTATATGTATAATGTAGGAAAACCGTTTGTGAACGCCGGTACTTAGCGAGACATAAAACCACCCGGTTCTGCAACACATCATGTGTGAATTGCAGAGCCGGGTGAGTTTTTATGTCGAGCTTAGTATCCGCTGCGTGAGCAACCCGAGCGAGAGCGTGTTTTCCGAAATATACATATACACGCCATATTCTTTTCATAAAACTGTTTTTTATCTAGTTTAGTTCTCGCCCTGTAAAGCGTCGAATCCTTCTTCACCGGTACGAACCTTAATAACATTTTCTACACCGTATACGAATATCTTACCATCACCGATGTTGCCTGTATAAAGTGCCTTCTTAGCTGCCTTGACAACGGCTGCTACCGGAACCTTACTTACGACAACCTCGACCTTTACTTTCGGAAGAAGTGTCATTTCCATCTCAACACCACGATAGTACTTTGTCTTACCCTTCTGAGCACCACATCCAAGTACCTGTGTTACTGTAATACCGGTAACACCCACATCGTTCAGTGCCTCCTTCAAGTCCTCGAACTTGTTCTGCTTGCAGATAATAGAAATCTTTGACAACTTCACATCTGAAGCAACATTTGGTGCACTGTCCATAACCTGAACAGGTACTGCTTCATCTACAGGTACTGCATCAGCCGGAAGTTCAACAGGAGCACCTGTGCTGCTGATACGATCGCCATATGTCATGAAACCTGCATAAGCTGTCTCCAGACCATGCTCTGTAGAATCCAGACCAAGGATTTCTTCTTCCTCTGTAACACGAAGACCGATTGTCTTCTTTATGATAAAGAATGTAATTGTAATCATGACAGCTGTCCATGCTGCGGTTGCAAGCATACCTACACACTGAAGACCAAGCAATTCAAATCCACCACCATAGAATAAACCAACCAGTTTCTCTCCTGCCTTATTTGCAATGGCGTATCCCGGAGCTGAATCTGTAGCAAAAAGACCTACCGCAAGAGTACCCCAGATACCATTCATCAT
>CAMAMD010000199.1 GCA_945836785.1 uncultured Clostridium sp. | reverse complement strand
AAAGAAATTGTATGAAATTATAAATGACAGGGGAATCGATTATTTTCTGCAACTGGAAAATGATACGCTTCAGTCAGTGGAAGCTGCAAACTGTATTATTGCGACCGGAGGAAGTGCAGTGTTCGGACAAGAGGCCATGGAACATCTGAAGGAAAACGGTATTATCGTATATATCAAATTGTCCTGTGAAGAGATTGTTCGTCGTGTGAATAATATTAAAACACGTGGTATAGCTATGAAAAAGGGAAAAACGATGGAGGACGTATATGCGGAACGTGTTCCACTGTATGAAAAATATGCGGAAATTATTGTGGATGGAGAGGATACAACGATTGAAGAGTGTGTAGAGAAGATTATAAGTTCTTTACCATCTACATTAAAAAGTGACATAAATGCCTGATTGATGCCGAAATTGTCAGGTGCTTATGTGTATATATGGCAGAAAAAAACAGATACTACTTCTTATCAGAAGGATAAGGAGTAGTTTTTTTATGCAGAATAATATGAATCGTTATGCGAGAACGGACCTGGCGCTGGAACTGCGAGAGGATATAGAAGACAAACAGTCCATAGAAGGAGTAAAAATATATACAAAAATCAGCAATGACAGTGATATAAGGGAAACTATAATTGAGGTGACGGATGAAAAGGGGGAGCAGGTGCTCGGAAAACCAATCGGGACCTATATTACACTGGAAAGTGATATGCTTCGCAGAAGCGATGAGGGAATTCATGAACCTTTTGTTCATGCCTTGCATAGACATTTGAAAAAAATGATTGGAAAAGCACGAAAAATACTTGTTGTAGGACTTGGAAACAGGGCTGTAACACCCGATGCTTTGGGCCCCTATGTGGTTGATAATTTGTATATCACAAGACATTTGCTTTCAGAGGGTATCGTGCATAATGTCAGGGAGCTTAGTGCAATCAGTCCCGGCGTGATGGCGCAGACCGGTATTGAGACACAACTGATATTAAAGTCATTGTGTCAGGAAATTGAGCCGGATGTGGTGATTGCTGTGGATGCACTTGCAGCAAGAGAACCGTCCAGATTAAATTCGACAATACAGATATGTGATACCGGAATCAGTCCCGGTGCCGGAGTGGGAAACAATCGGGGACAGCTTAATCAGGAGACACTTGGAATTAAGGTTATCGCCATAGGTGTTCCTACGGTTATTTCGGTTCCGTCTATTGTCAATCAGTCTATTGAAGGAATGATAAATGCATTGATGAATAATCCCGAAAAAAACGAAGAAAACGGGAAAAAATTTGAGATGTTATTTTCGGATGAGGAGAAATATGAACTTGCCTGTGAGCTGGTAGAGCCGGAGCTTGCGTCTATGTTTGTAACGCCAAAAAATATTGATGAGGCAGTAAAGCGGGTCAGCTACACCATATCGGAGGCGATTAACAGATTTTTTGAATGACAGTCTTTTTTGCGGCATATATTTTACTATGGGGAAAATGAGTAAAAAAGCCGGTTATATATATTGTTTTTTGCTGATCATAATCAGTGTATGCATCATTGCAAAAACAGAGATTGTATCACGCTTTATTTTGATGGACATATGTGAAAATATGATTCCGCTTATAAGCAGTGAAAATGAAATTGAATATAATATTCTGGGCACGACTTTTCCGATTCTTGGTATGTATGAGGGGGAGCCGGAGGAGTATTTTGCTGTATCTGGGGATTATCAGGAATATGTATTGGAGGTTGGAGCGATATCAGATGATATGACGGATGCGGGTGCGTACGCAACAGCGACGGATGCTGAGCTATATGCAGGTGATACAGCACTGAATGGTTCCGGTGAGGAGGTTGCGGAGACATTGGGCATGCCCGTGACGGAAGGAATTACGTATAGTATGGAACAACTCTGTGATTTTGATTTCCTGGTATCAAATTGTTATACCATAGCAAGTTCCACCAGTATCAATCCTGATGAACTGGATGCGTCAACTATGCTCAATATGGATATGCAGGTGGATTTGTCGGGGCAGGATTATAAGGTCTTGATTTATCACACACATGGCAGCGAGGCGTATGCGGACAGCCGAGAGGGCGTTACTGAGGATACGGTAATCGGTGTGGGGGATGAACTGACCAGAATTCTTGAGGAAGAATACGGGGTGCATGTTTATCATGACCGAACGGTTTATGATAGAGTAGATGGAGTCTCCGATACCAATTACGCATATGAGTTGTCTGCACAGGGGATTGATTCCATATTGGCACAATATCCGTCAATTGAGGTAATTATTGATGTTCACAGAGATGGTGTGAAGGAGGATGTGAGACTGGTGAAAAATATTGATGGTACGCCGACTGCACAACTGATGTTTGTGAATGGTATCAGCAGACTCAATAAACATGGGGATGTGGAGTATTTATATAATCCGTACATACAGGAGAATCTTGCATTTAGTATGCAGCTTCATCTGGCAGGGAAATCGTTATATGGTGATCTATTCCGCAAGAACTATATCAGCGGCTACAGATATAATTTGAACAAAATGCCAAAGGGTGCATTGGTTGAAGTTGGTGCACAGACAAATACCGTGGCGGAGGCAAAGAATGCTATGGGACCTTTGGCGGCAACAATTTATAAGGTATTGTCAGGAAACTAATATGAATATACAGGAGTCTTGTGATTTTTTGATTGTCAGTGCTTGTCCTGTTATGATATACTTTAGACAAAACATAGAAAAACACAGGAATTATAAATAACAGACAGTGAGGGACAATAGATGGCGCATTTAGATCAGAGTAAGATAAGAAATTTTTGTATAATTGCACATATAGATCATGGAAAATCAACACTTGCGGATCGTATTATCGAAAAGACAGGAACGCTTACCAGTAGGGAAATGCAGGATCAGGTGCTCGATAATATGGATTTGGAAAGAGAACGCGGTAT
>CAMAMD010000198.1 GCA_945836785.1 uncultured Clostridium sp. | reverse complement strand
CCAGACATGCAATAATGGAAACCTGAAACAGACTCCGCCTGCACCATGCAAGTATAATTGCCACAATAAACCCCACCCACGCCGCATACACATTATTCGTTGCATCCAATATTGCAGGAAAAGTCATAACTGCCAAAGTAACATATGGCACATAGTATAAAAACGAACGAATTGTTTTATTTTTTATTTCTTTTTTGATTAATGTCAAAGGTAACACACGTATCAGATATGTCACCGTTGCCATCACCAAAATGTAAATGTATATATTATTCTGCATCCGGCTCTTCCTCCTTAATCGGGAATAAAACCGCTGCCGCACCTGCAATCACAACAGTAAGGATAATCACCCGCATACCGGATGATATCTGTTTCAATCCCGGAATATGTGCAAATGCATAGCTGGCTGCCATGGATATTGCCACAAGTCCGGCTATGATCTTATTCTCCCGTGCCGGCGGAATAATAATTGCAATAAACATTCCATAGAGTGCTATACTGAGCGCACTCACAACGTTTGTCGGCAATATACTTCCCATAATCACACCCAACATGGTCCCAAGTGACCACGCAGGGATTGCAAGACTCATTGCCCCGTATGTATAAAACGGATTCAGCCTGCCGGATCTTGCAACCGACACACCAAATATCTCATCGGTCACGCCAAATCCCATAATGAAGCGATGAAACATGGGAAAATTGCTATCTATCCTTTGTGCCAACGCACAGGACATCAAAAGATATCTCAAATTAATAACAGCCTGCATAATTGCCATTTCTATATAAGAAGAACCTGCACAAATAGCAGAAATAGCTGCAAATTCTCCTGCCGATGTACTGTTGGTAAAGCTCATCAATGTCGCCTGGAAAGCAGTAAGCCCCGCTTTCTTCGCCGCAATTCCGAGCGTAAAAGAAACCGCAAGATACCCCAGAGCGATCGGCACACCGCCCTGCAGGCCCTCGCGGTAATTTATTTTGTTTACTGACTGCATATGTATATCTCCGTTTTTATATAATATAAATCTGCTTTCATTCGATGCGTTTACATCCTGCATATTTTACAAAAACTTGTTTACACGTTGTATCATACGAATTTAATCTACCTTTTCAAATAACATAGTTGCACCATCAGTTTCCAGACTTATGGTATGTTCTATCGGGTCGTATGTTCCGTAAATCGTATCATTTGCATCAGATAGCGTAATATCATTACCATCAATCTTCATGTTAACTGCACCATCTTTCTGTGCATCACCATAATTTATTACCATAGTGCAATGGCTGCCTCTAATTTCTATAGATGCATAAACATCCATACCCAACTGAGCCTCTAAATCTTCCACAGTCATAGTAATCCCATAAGCAGAAGTCGATGTCCATTCGTATTTACCATTATATTTATTTGTTTTCTTATAATAATTATAACCTACACCGGCTACAATCACCAGGCACAATCCAAATATAATGTACTTGATCAAATCCGTGCCACCGCTTTTCCTGGCAGTTGGAATAGAAGTTGTTTGATAAGGCGTATTTAAATCAATTCCATTAAACAATGAATCGCTGGGATTGCCATACATATTCTCATCAAATTCATCCGTTACTTTTGCATTTGTGTCTTCTTTCTTAAGTTCCATAATATCCTCCTCATCCTGTAAAAAATCCCTCGTTCTCAATCATACCATAATATTTGATAAAATCAAACATTTTTCTATTCCAATCGCCTGTATCTCCTGTATGATATGACTTCATCATTATATTGTTCCCATTAACGCATAGACAATCGTTCCCACAACACCGCTACCCAGTATAATGGATATCGCGTTCATTTTGAACTTCCTCAGCAAAAATAATGCAACCGCAAATATAATAAGCTCCACCCATCTGATATCACTCAAAACCACATCCTGAAACTCCGCCTGAAACAATCCCAACATCAGAATGGACGCACCTGCCGAAGCAATCATCGCCACAACCGCCGGTCTGAGGGAACCGAGCACTACCTGCACACCACTCACAGAGCGGTATTTATAATAGAAATGTGCCAGTGTAAGGCAAATGCAAAAGGACGGAATAATACATCCGATCGAGCATATCAGTACGCCCGGAATACCTGCAAGACGCATACCTACAAAAGTTGCAGAATTAATCGAGATAGGTCCCGGCGTCATCTCGGCAACGGTAATCAAATCCGAAAACTCTTCCAACGTCATCAGACCATATATATCTACTATCTGTTCCTGAATAAGCGGGATTGCCGCATAACCGCCCCCTACGCTGAATAACCCAACCTGAATAAAAGCAAAAAATAATTTTAATAGCAACATCCCTTACTACCTCCTCTTACTTTTTCCAAGTGTCAGGGCAAGATCCAGCAAACCGATTCCCAGACAGGTCAATATGACAACCATTGCGCTGACATCCAGAAAATACACTGCGATAAATGCAATAATCATCATGGCGATATACATAATTCTTTTTGTCTTTACTACATTGCCCGCCAAGTTGATGACCACATCAAATATTACAGCAGCCACACCAGCTCGCATCACCTGCAATGCAGTTGCAATATACGGATTTGTTCGAAATTGTTCGTAAAATAAAGATATGACAGAAATAATAATCATCGGGGGGAGAATTGTTCCCAGAATTGCTATCAGTGAACCTGCAATACCAGCCATACGATAACCGATTATCACAGACGCATTTACCGGAAGAGGTCCGGGTGCAGACTGTGTAATGGCTGTCACATCCAGCATTTCATCCTCATCCAGCCACTGCAACTCTTCCACGTATTTCTTTTTCATCAAAGATACTATAACAAATCCTCCGCCAAAGGTACACGCACTCAGCACAAACATGGATTTAAACAATGTCCATAGCTTACTATAATCCTTTTTCATGATAGCCTCCATTTCAAATCACGTATCTTCCCATTCAAGAAAAATATCACGAAAAATATTATTTGT
>CAMAMD010000197.1 GCA_945836785.1 uncultured Clostridium sp. | reverse complement strand
AGGAGGAACATGCACATCACCATCACGACCATGATGAGGAACACGAGCATCATCACCATCACGACCATGATGAGGAACACGAGCATCATCACCATCACGACCATGATGAGGAGCACGAACATCATCATCATGACCATGATGAGGAGCATGAGCATCATCACCATCACGACCATGATGAGGAGCATGAACACCATCATCATGAACATGGCGAGAATTGCACATGTGGATGTCATGACCACCATCACGATCATCATGCAGATGATGTATTTACAAGCTGGGGAAGGGAAACGGCTGTGAAGTATTCTGAGGATGATATGAAAGCAATTCTTGAGGAGCTGAGTAAAGAATCAGATAAGTTTGGTACGATTCTTCGTGCAAAGGGTATGGTCCCGGGTGCCGACAGTGATTGGATTTATTTTGACCTTGTTCCAGGTGAATATGAGGTTCGTAAGGGCACGCCGGATTATACAGGTAAGCTGTGTGTAATCGGCAGTGACTTGAAGGAAGATTTGCTGGAAACCCTGTTTAAGCTTAACTAAAGCGGAAAGTTGGGATGTGAATTATGAGACAAAATAATGCAATAGAAGAAATTCCGGTATATATGTTTATGGGATTTCTGGAGAGCGGAAAAACAACATTTGCAAATGAAACATTGATTGAGAGAGGATTTACGGAGGGAGAACCAACCCTGCTTCTCGTATGTGAGGAAGGTATTGAAGAATATGACGATGCCTATCTGAAAAGTAAAAATATTTTTGTTGAGTATCTTGAGGAGAAAGACCTTAATACAGAGTATCTTCTTGATTTGCAGGACAAGTATAAGCCTACAAGGGTTATGATTGAGTACAACGGAACATGGAAGATGGAAAAGCTGTTTGGAATCAGAGTTCCAAGGGGCTGGACAGTTGTGCAGGTGATTACTTTTGTGGATGCAACAACCTTTGATGTTTATATCAATAATATGAAAGCAATGATGATGGAGCAGCTTTCAACGGCAGATATGATAATCTTTAACCGCTGTGACGAGAATACAAAAAAAGCGGAATACAGACGAAGCATTAAGGCCTTTAACAGAAGAGCACAGGTCATATTTGAGAACAAGGATGGGATGGCTGAGGTGGAGGATGATGAGGTATTTTTGCCATATGATATCAATCAACCGGTGATTGAACTTGAGGATGATGATTTTGGCATTTTTTACATTGATGCCTGTGATAATCCGGACAAGTATGTAGGTAAGAAAATCAAGTTTAAAGCTATGGTGCATAAACCGAAGGAATACAAAATCAACGAGTTTGTACCTGGCAGATTTGCCATGACCTGCTGTGCAGAGGATATTGCATTTATTGGTTTTAAATGTTATTTTGATGCTGCAAAGCATTTGAGAGACAGACAATGGGTTACTGTAACCGGAACGATTGACAAGGAGTTTTATCCTGAATTTGAAGGTGATGGTCCGGTTATCAATGCGTTAAAGGTGGAGCCAGCAAAGCCTGCTGAGGAGGAACTGGTATATTTTAATTAGCTGCGATGAAAGATAGACAAATATTTTCAAATATATGGGTTGTTGTAATATGTGCACTGCTTTGCAATGCATTGTGGGGTAGTGCATTTCCGTGTATAAAGCTTGGATGTGCATGGTCCGGTATTGCGACAACCGGAGATAAAATATTTTATGCGGGACTGCGCTTTATGCTCGCGGGCATTATGGTAATTATAGCAAATAGTGTTATTCACAGAAATTTTTTGGCTCCCAAAGGAAAGGAAGATGTAGCACGGGTTTTGAAACTTTGTATGTTTCAGACAGTTTTGCAATATCTTTTTTTCTATATTGGGCTCTCTAATACCAGTGGTGTAAAAGCGTCTATTGTGGAGGGGTCTAATGTTTTTGTGGCTATTGTGATTGCTGCATTACTTTCTGGTACAAGGAGAAAAGGAGCAGATGCTGGCGAAACGGTTTCTGGCAGCCGTGAGCAGCTTTCCGCGCGTATATTGGCAGGATGCCTGATAGGATTTGCCGGAGTAGTGGTTGTCAATCTTACACCGGATGGAATTGATTCGAACTTCAGGCTTTTGGGTGAGGGATTTATTTTTATATCTACGATTGCGTATGGTATTTCGACAGTTCTGATTAAACGATATGCCATAGAAAGTGATACGGTTTTATTATCGGGCTGGCAGTTCTTTGTCGGAGGAATGATTCTTTGCATTATCGGATATCTTTCAGGAGGAAGATTGGGGATAATAAATGTACAGGGAATTCTTATGTTGGGATATCTGGCGGTTGTATCCGCAGTCGCATATACATTGTGGGGAGTATTGTTGAAATATAATCCTGTATCCAGGATAGCTGTATTTGGATTTTCAAATCCGGTTTTTGGTGTGATTATGTCGACGTTGATGCTCGAAGAACAGGATAGTCTGAATATTCGATGTCTGGCAGCTTTGCTGCTTGTGTGTATCGGAATATATCTGGTGAACAGCAGACCGAAAGTAAAGATCTGATGGAGGAAAAGAATGGGCAGAGCAAGCAGTTATGCAACCGAAAAAAGAGCAAAAATATTAGAATATCTGAAGGCACATCAGGATGAGGATGTCAGTGTAAAAGAGATAGAGTTGTATCTGCAGAACAGGGAGATTGCCGTAAATGTGACGACGATTTACCGCTATCTGGACAAACTGGAACAGGAGGGGCAGGTATTAAAGCACATGGCTGAAAATGGAAATACGGCTTCCTTTCAGTATATCAATCCGGAACATGCCTGTCATAATCATTTGCATATGAAATGCAGTGGATGTGGAAGAATATTTCATATGGATTGTTCTTTCATGGATGAGTTTCAGAGACATATATATGAACATCATCATTTCACGTTGGAATGCAGGACTTCAATGTTATATGGACTGTGTGAGAACTGCCGTTGTGACAGTGAAAAAAGGATATGATATGTTCACATTTTATTGACAAA
>CAMAMD010000196.1 GCA_945836785.1 uncultured Clostridium sp. | reverse complement strand
AATCTATCTATCCTACTGGTACACCCACGCGGGGACAGCCTACAGCAAGAAGTTTAATGTTTCTCTAATAACACTGACCATTTTGACAGGTACAGTTATGACAGTAATTGGAAATAATGTGGCTTTGTCTCTTGGTATGGTTGGAGCATTGTCTATTGTAAGATTCCGTACGGCAATAAAGGATTCACGTGACACTACATACATATTTTGGGCTATTATTGTCGGAATCTGCTGTGGTGTAGGTGATTATACAGTAGCAGCTGTCGGAACTGCCGTGGTATTTCTGGTGCTGCTTGTGTTCGGCAGGGTTCGGAATGAAAATCGTATCCTGCTGATTGTCCGTGGTCCAAAGAGTGAATGCATGGAAATGGAGGGCATTGTGTTTGAAACTTTTAATAAAAGGGCTTTGCTAAAGGTAAAAAATACAACGCCGGATATGGCAGAACTGATTTATGAAATGCCACGAAGAGTTTACTGGCTTGCTCATAATAAAGGTATTGATATTACAGAGAAGCTATATGCTGTTGAAGGTGTGGAATATGTGAATACAGTCACTCAGAGCGATGAGATTACAGGGTAATAATGTGAAAAGGGCATGGTTATTAATATGAAATCCAGGCTGATTTATATAGCAACCGTTATTTTGCTGCTCTTTGCAGCGACAGGATTTAATTTGATTGATACGAATCAGGGAAGACTTAGATACTGGCAGCATAAAGAAGCAAAAATCCCTGCAGAGGAAAAACCAAAGGCAGATTTTGTGACACACCTTCCAATAGTGTCAATTGATACAGGTGGGGAAGAACTATTATGGATAACCTCAAACCGCCGCCTGTTTAACAGTCAGAATGAACTGTTAGCCCCCGATTATACGGGGCCCAGGGATATTCTTACCAGAGATTGCACTATTTCTGTTATTAGTGATGAAGGTGCGTGGCATACGCTGCAGGATACGCCAAATGTAACAGAGCATGCCTCTGTTCGAATCAGAGGAAATTCATCAAAGTGGTTTTATAAGAAATCTTATATGGTACATATTTTGGATGAAGATGGTTCTCGGAAGAATGTTTCTGTGATGGGAATGTCAAAAGCCAGTGAATGGGTATTAAATGGTCCGTGTCTTGACCGTACACTCATTAGAAATTATTTATGCTACAATGTCTCCGGGCAGATTATGGAATATGCACCTGATGTTCGTTTCTGCGAAGTATTTCTGAACGGGGAATATAGAGGTGTTTATCTTATGGTAGAAGCGATTACCAGAGATGAGGGCCGCATTAATCTGACAAAAACAGGAGAAAGTCAGGACGTGACCGGATGGCTTGTACGATGGGACAGGGAGAGAAAAAGGGATACGCCGGTTGATAACTATACATATTACAGTTTTCAGGCAGGTGTTTCAGGTATGGATCTTCGGTATCCGGGAAAAGATACTCTTACTCCGGAAAAACTTGACTTCGTTGAATCGGATGTCAGCAGGATAGAGAGGTCAATCTATTCTTCGGATCTTAGCGATAAAAAGAAAGGTTATCAGGCTTATCTGGATGTAGAAGCTTTTGCGCAGTATTTTGTGATAAATGAGTTTTTTGGGAATGTGGATGCAGGACGATTTTCTACATATTTGTATAAAGATGTGCGCGGAAAAGTAGTGCCTGTCGTATGGGACTTTAATAATGCATGCAATAATTATATTGACTATGTTTATGGCGGTGGAGGATTTAACATGAGTCAGTCGCCATGGTTTGGAAGATTGCTGCATGACAGGACATTTGTAGAAGAAGTGATATCCCAGTACCGAAGACTGCGTAAGAGCGTACTTAGTGATGCTTACCTGGATCAGATGGTTGATGAAGCTTGTTTATATCTCCAAGATGCAATAGACCGCAATTATGAGGTTTATGGATTTGTGTTTGAAGAAAAAAAGTCTGACACGGTAAACTATCTTAATCCAATGGAGCGAAATTATTCAAGCTATGAGGAAGCTGTAGCACAGCTTAAAAGCTGGATAAAAATACGTGGTGCATGGATGGATGCTCATATTGATTCACTTCTTCAATACTGTCAGGATTCAAAAAATGCTACTCAGGTAATAAATTAAGGCAAGGTTATTTTATGAAAAAATATTTGACGGTTATCATTATCCTGTTTTTCTTGGGTTATGGCGTATTTTATGCATTTTATTATAAGGGATTTTACATTGATTTTCAGCCTGACTGTCCTGTTAATGCACAATTTAGGACAGAAGGCGATATGATTCAGTTACAAAATCAGAATGGAACATTTTCTGATTTCTTTATACGGGGAGTGGACGTTTCTTCAAGCATGCCGGGAAATTATGCGACATATTTTGCCCCGGAGGAAGAAGATTATCTGCGGTGGCTTAAATACATTGGTGAGATGGGAGCAAATACGATCCGGGTATATACAATTATGGATGACGATTTTTATAATGCGCTTTACACATATAATACAACACAGAGAGAACCGCTTTATCTGTTACAGGGAATTCTGGTTTCGGATGAAGCGAACACCCATGCAGAGGATGCTTTCAGTGAGGACTTTTTTGGGAGTCTCATGAAAGATGGAATTACTGCGGTTGATATAATTCATGGAAAGAGAGTTGTATTAAATCACAAATCCCATGGTTCCGGGACATATTTAAGGGATATCTCACCTTGGGTGCTGGGTTACCTTGTGGGACAGCAATGGGATGCCGGTACTGTTGCTTATACTAATCATAAAGAGGCGGATGATAATTTATGGAAAGGAAAATATTTTGAGGCTTCGAAGGATGCAACGGAATTTGAAGAGATGCTTGGAAAAATAATGGATAATATGATATCTTATGAATCCAATAAGTATAAAGAACAGCGTCTAATCTCATTTATAAATGACCCACAGAATGATCCGTTTCATTATCAGGACGCTTATGCAAAGCAATTGAAAAAATATAATTTCCTTGATGCAGAGCACCTTGTTCCGA
>CAMAMD010000195.1 GCA_945836785.1 uncultured Clostridium sp. | reverse complement strand
ACACCCTTAGCAGGGGCGCCTCTTCAGCCACTTGAGTACATCTCCAATGCCTAAAAACACTTCTTTACCAATCGGTGTTATTAAGTTTTCGCGTCAACACGCTAAGATATAATAGCAAAAACTATATCTTTTGTCAATAGTTTATTCAAACGACAGCAGATTGTGCGCGCCGTCTTCCGATTCCATATAATGAACGGTTATCACATCGCCCTCTTCTATGAAAATCAGATTTTCATTGTCTGCAAAATTCTGCTTATAAACGGAACGATCCTTTGCTGTGATATAGACATACGTCTCGCCATCTACTGTGATATACCGGATTTTTTCTACTGTAATCCGTTTGCCTGGCACATCCTCGGCAATTTCATTTCCACTCACAGCAATCTCATTTTCAGCAAGCAGCTTTCGATAACTTGTAAGCGCTTCCTTCTGTGTCGTTCCGGTTGCAACAATACTGTATTTTTCAACATTGACGAGTGCATACATCTTGACAAGTCCAGCATTGTCCTTCAATACCATAATATATGTCGGCACATTTCCAATGTTAATGAGTGACGGGAAGGATGCCGTATATCCGAGATGCTGCACCTGACCTTCCGCAGAGGACATGGCAGAATGTTCCTCCGCACCGGCAATCGAGAAATACTTGCTCTCCGCTGTTCTTGAGTTCATAAGCACAAATCCGATATTCGACTGATCACCGTTTACCGATGTGACACCTGTATAAACCCATACATCACCATCCATGACCTTATATCCATAATCATCCGTTGTTACTTTACAGCCCTTGTTGCCGATTATGCTGTTCCAGAATCCTCCGGACAACATACCATACCAGTTATATTTCTGGCAGGCAAGGTCTCCGTCATACACACGGTCCACCCAGTTCGGAACATTTTCGACCGTCATATATTCACAGTCTCCGCTGCAGGGATCACAGATAACAATTCCCTTTACATCCTTTGCGCCGAATAATCCGGCATTTGCCTGCAATACCGGACAGATATAATATGGATTTCCTTCGTTGTCGAGCTCGAAATAAAATCCATTAAATTCATAGGTCGGATAGGAAAGCTGTACATGTCTTTGCAGATTCTGTCCAAAGCATGCAGAAGGCGAATATTTCATTGCCTGGTCAAGCTTTATGTAATTTGCCTCGTTTTTCACCGGGTCAACAAGCACATAACCCGGTATTCCGGCATCTTTGTTATTCATATATTTGAAAAATCCGGCATATTCGAGTGGTGCAACCTTCATCGGAACACCGTTATAGTCAATCGTGCTATATGTTTCGCTTACCTGATACTGGCTGACAACATCGGAAAGTGACCCGATGGCACGCTCACCGATGATTCTTGCACTGTCGGTATCCATCAGGGCAATGTTGCTGATATTCTCACTTTCCGGAACATCTGTCTCGAAATTGCCCTCCTGTATTTCAATGATGCCGGCATACTTCGATGCATTTACAAGCTTTGAGGATGCAATTCCGCCAATGACAATTACTACAAAACAAACACCGAATAGAATGGCAAATACCTTTGTTCCGGATGTGAAGCCTCCCGATTTGGCATTTCGATCAAGCTTAAAGATTCTTTCCGCACGAAAATCAAATGTACAAAAAATCAGTGCTGCCAAGGTAACAGCAATCCATATCCAAAATCCCTTCACATGAATATTGATTGCCGGCGTTACAAAATAATACAGTAACCCTTCAAACACGAGAAGCAAAATCAAAAATATAACATTGATTTTTCCAAGCTTTCCGGTTGTTACACTCTTTCCGCCTTTTTTCTGTTTCTTTCTTTTTTCCTTTTCTATGTCCACATCATATTCGACTTTTACTTTTTTCTTACCCATTATTTTGCCTCCTTTTGCTGCAGATAATCCGAAACTGCCGTCTCATACAGATTATTTCCCTCACTGTCGATCACAACGATAACCGGAAGATTTTCCACACGCATTTTCCGGATTGCCTCGGTTCCAAGATCATCATAGGCGATAACCTCCGACTCCTTGATACATTTTGAAAGGAGTGCACCTGCACCTCCGACTGCCGCCATATAGACCGCTTTATTTTCCACAATGGCGTCGATCACTGCCTGACTCCGCTTACCCTTTCCGATCATGCCCTTTAATCCTTTCGAAAGCAGCAGCGGTGTGTACTTATCCATACGGCTGCTGGTTGTAGGTCCCGCAGACCCGATGACCTGTCCCGGTTTTGCCGGTGTCGGTCCAAGGTAGTAAATGGTATTCCCCGTTATATCAAAAGGTAACACCTGCTTTTCACATAACATATGACCATCATATTCCTTTACGGCTGCTTCTCCGTCGGCGTAGATTGCATCATACATACGCTTGTGCGCTGCATCTCTTGCACTGTAAATAATTCCGGTCAGATAAATATAATCGCCTGCGCGCAGTGTTTTTAATTCCTTTTCCTCAAATGGTACCGCAATATGTCGTTCCACGTTTCGTTCCTCCCGTTTCTATGTGTCTGTATCCATTATTTTTCAAGTAAATATCCATAAATATCACAATTTCGTATCTCTTCCATACCGTAAGTATAAGAGAATCTGATAGTATAAATAATAAGTTTTCGATTCGGATCAATCTGTATCTCATAGAGACATTCTTTCTCATCCTGTTCATAATCCGGTGTATTTTCCTGTTTTTCATCAAGCTCCGCATAATATCGGATACAATCTCTGAGATCCACTCCCGTAATCTCGCTGTCTCCCACTGTGATATCCACATCGGAAAAATCATCGAAATTTCTTATTGCATCCAGTTTCAAATAAACTGTGTATAGCATATTATAATCCGGTCCAATTGTCAGACCATCTTCCAAAGGTTTTGAATAAATTGACACATAATTCCAATCAATTTTATCCGAACTTTCATAATAGTCCGAGCTTTCAAATTCTGCAATCTGTTCTTCCGTAAATGTCGTATCGAGATATCTTTCTCCGTAGTGATTGTATTTCAAATA
>CAMAMD010000194.1 GCA_945836785.1 uncultured Clostridium sp. | reverse complement strand
AAGAAGGTTTCTTGCACAGCTTGGCTCGGAATACTTTGATCAGTTCATAAAAATCAGATTTGCAGATATTATGGGACAAAGTGATTATCAAAGAGAGGAAAAGCTTGAACGTATAAAATGGATACAGGAGGCATATGATGTCATAATTGCCCAAAACCATTGTCTAAGACGCGAAGACCTTCAGATAAACGGCAGAGATCTAATAGAACTTGGTGTAAAACCCGGCAGGGAAATGGGTGAGCTTTTAGACTGGATATTGTCGGAAGTGTTGGAAAATCCGGAGCTAAATGACAAAGAAAAGCTTACCTGTATGATAAAGAAAAAAATAAATAATTAAAGGAATATCCGTAATAAAAAGAATAATTAATCCCCTTTGGTCATAAGATTAACAAGATTAGTGACTGGAGGGGATTTATTTTGTCAGATAAATTATCAGAGGTATTCGATGCATATGATATGGAAATATTTCAGACATCAAGAGGCAGAGGTGCAGTTTTGATGAGGACGAGCCGGGGTATACGACAGTTAAAACCTACAGATTCAAATCAAAGCCGTGTAGAAGCGGAATACAATTTCAAGGAGCTGGTTTCGATATGTGGTTATGACAGGCTTGACAGATGTGTCAGAAATAATGACAATGAATTGCTCTCATATGACAGGTATGGTGTTGCATATGTGCTTCGGTGTTATTTTGACGGAAGAGAATGCAGCACTCATGATGTCGATGAAATTCTTGGTGCAACGAGAAATCTCACTATGCTGCACAGGGCGTGCAGGAAAGCGTGGGAGCTTACTGACGGTGACGTACATATTAGACAAACAGGAAATTTTAAAAAGAGAAATCAGGAGCTTAAGCGTGTCAGAAATTTTATAAGCAGATACAAAGCAAGACGTGAATTCGAGCAGATTTATATAAAGGTCTTTGACAAGTATTATAAGGCAGCACTTGACTGTGAGGAAAAATATGGAAACCTTGTTATTGACAAGGATAACGAGCATCTTGGATATTGTCATGGAATGTATAATAATCACAGTATTCTGGTGGATGAAAAGAATGAATTTTATACAATAGGATTTGACAGGTTTTACGTGGGAAATCAGTTGGATGATTTGTATCATTTCTTGAGAAAGATGCTTGAAAAAAATGATTACAGTATTGATTTGATGGAGATGATATTGGAGGAATACAATAAATACTGTACGCTTACAAAAAGAGATTATGAATATATTTATACATTATTTTCTTATCCGGAAAAATTTTACAAGATTAGCAATCAATATATGAATTCATCAAAAAACTGGATTTCTCCCAAAATGCTTGAAAAAATCAACGCCATTATAGAAGATGATGAAAAAAAGAAAAGATTATTGGAGAGCATGCGGCAAAAATATCTTAGTTTGCGTCCTTAATCTTTGGAAAAGCGCATATTTCTACAATATATTTCTTCACATTTTATAAATTATCTTGTATAATACAATAGTTAAGGTGGGAATTATGCGAAAAAATACTTTGTTATGTTTGTTTTTTATTTCAATGCTGATTCTCGTTGCAGGATGTGCTTCCGGACAAAGCGGAAAAGTCACTGTCTATGAGACTACGGAGTTATCAGAATATGCACATCAGGAAGAAAGCCTGACAGCCGTTGTTTCAGGCATTGATTATGAAAACAATTTAGTCAATTTAATAGATTGTCAGACCGGTGATCAAAAACAGCTTTTATATAACGGAGGTGTGTCCGTATATAATAAGTATGGTGACGATATAGGACTCGGCGGACTTGAATGCGGAACAGTTGTTGATGTGATTTATTATGCAGATTCATTAAAGCTTGCACAGATAAAATACAGCGATTCTGTTATGGCAATCAGTGATGTCAGTAAATTCACTGTCGATATGGACGAGTTGAAAGCTGTTTACAAGGGGACTTCATGCCCTGTGTCGGAATTCATTACCGCATTTGATGGTAATAATCAGATTTCTGCAATGGAAATAAACACAGAGGATTTGGTTACATTAAATGTATATGGTGGCAAGATTGTGTCTGTCCAGATACAGCTGGGGCACGGATATGTAAAGCTTGTCAATCAGAAATCATATGTGGGTGGAATGGTTGAGATAGGATATGATGTAATAGTTCCGGTCACGGATGATATGCTTTTGGCAGTTCGCGAAGGTGAGTATACACTTAGAATTAATAAGGCAGGGTATTGCGATTCCAAGTCAGTCACTGTTGTGAAAGATAAAGAAGTGGTAGTAGATATATTCGATATATCTATTCCGACAGGAACGGTGACATTCAATATTGAACCGGCAGATTCCAAATTGTTCGTAAATGGTGAGGAGCTTCCAAACCATGTATATACGGACAATTACGGCAATTACAGATTTAAGGTTGTTGCAGAAGGATACGAAGACTATTCCGGCAAGTTCACCATAAAGCAGGCAACTAAGGTTTATGATGTTACTTTGGAGCCGATAGAGAAGACGACGGAAACCACAGAGACAACGGATTCGACCGAAACAACCGAAACCACCGGGACAACGGGAACAGACAGTACTACGTCTACCGAGACGACAGCTACTACGACATCTTCGACTTCGACAAGTACTGCATCTGATACGTCTGTTACGACAGGTTCAGCCGTGTCCACGGAATATACGACAGAAGAACCCAAAAAGACTAAAAATAAAATTAAGATAAAGGCACCAAAGGGTGTTGAAGTTTATGTGGATGGAGATTATATCGGAGTGACACCGGTAAGCTTTGAAAAGATTGTCGGAACACACACGATTATATTAAATAAATCGGGATATTTGATAAAAAGTTATACGATACAGGCTAAGGATGATGGCAAAGATGACGAATATGAATTTGCAGAGCTTGTACCAATAAAGTAAATTAATAGTACTATTGAAAATATAAGGAGGCACATTATGGATTACAAGAAAATATATGAGGAATGGGTAACTAATCCGTTCTTTAGCGAGGAGACCAGAGAAGAGC
>CAMAMD010000193.1 GCA_945836785.1 uncultured Clostridium sp. | reverse complement strand
ATGCAGCTGCTTGGCGAACAGGGTATAGACGGGATAATGCTCGAGGGTGGAGCAGATTTGAATTATAGTGCTATTGATGCCGGTATAGTACAGGAAGTAAGAGTATATATAGCACCGAAGATATTTGGCGGAAAAGAGGCGAAAACTCCTGTGGGTGGGGAAGGTATAGAAATTGTTGATATGGCAAAGCAGTATAGGTTAGTCGAAACAGAAATGATAGACAATGATATTGTACTGACATATAAAAAAATACCGCCGATTGAATATGAGGGACATAATATTAAATAACATATATTAATATAAGAATGAGGAAAATATGTTTACAGGAATAGTTGAGGAAATCGGAGAAATCTCCGCTATAAAGAAAAATGCGAAATCCGCGGAGCTTACCATAAAAGCGAATGTCGTTTTGCAGGGAACAAAAATTGGTGACAGTATAGCCGTAAATGGAATATGCCTTACTGCAACTTCAATACATGGCAATACATTTACAGCGGACGTTATGGCTGAAACGATGAGAAGAACCTCGCTTGGAGAATTATCTGCAGGCTCTAAGGTGAATCTTGAAAGGGCTATGGCAGCAGACGGCAGATTTGGCGGACACATTGTATCAGGGCATATAGACGGAACGGGAACGATTAGCGAACTTGTCAGGGAAGAAAATGCTGTGTGGGTTACTATCTGCACAGATGAAAAAATACTTCGCCTTATCATCGAAAAGGGCTCCATCGCAATTGACGGAATAAGTCTTACGGTTGCGTATGTTGACGAAAAATGCTTTAAGGTATCCATCATACCTCATACGGCAAGTGAGACAACTCTCCTTAGCAAAAAGCCGGGAGAAACTGTAAATCTTGAAAATGATGTAGTAGGAAAATATGTGGAAAAGCTTTTGGGAATAAATATACAAAATGATAATAAAATGAAAAAATCCGGACTGTCAGAAAGCTTTTTGCTGGAACACGGATTTATATAACAGATGGAAAGAGGTAGATAAAATGGTAGAATTTAATTCTATTGAGGAAATCGCAGAGGATTTGCGAGCCGGAAAAATCGTTGTAATCCTGGATGATGAGAACAGGGAAAACGAAGGTGATGTAATCTGTGCCGCGGAATTTGCCACAACTGAAAATGTTAACTTTATGGCATCATATGCAAAGGGGCTTATCTGTATGCCGATGGCACCTGTCTATACGGATAAATTAAACCTTCCTCAGATGTGTATCACAAATACAGATAATCATTGTACAGCATTTTCAGTATCTGTTGATCATGTAAGCACAACAACAGGAATCTCTGCATACGAAAGAGGAATTACAGCGAGGAAATTTGTATCGGATGATGCAAAGCCGGAGGACTTCAGACGTCCGGGACATATGTTTCCGCTTGAGGCGAAACCGGGTGGAGTAATCGAAAGACAGGGGCATACAGAGGCAACCGTAGACCTTATGAAGATTGCGGGATTAAAACCTGTCGGACTTTGCTGTGAGATTATGAAAGAGGATGGCAATATGGCAAGGCGTGATGACCTTGTGGAGTTTGCAAAAAAGCATGAGCTTAAGATATCTACAGTGGAAAAGCTTATTCAGTACCGTAAGGAGCATGAGGTATTTGTAGAATGTGTGGCAAAAGCGAAGATGCCGACAAGATACGGAGAATTCACCATACATGGATATATCAATAAGCTAAACGGTGAGCATCATGTTGCTCTGGTAAAGGGAGATATAACAGACGGTGAGCCTGTGCTTTGCAGGGTACATTCGGAGTGTCTTACCGGAGACGCACTTGGCTCTGCAAGATGTGATTGCGGACAGCAGTATGATGCGGCCATGAAAATGATTGCAAAGGAAGGAAGAGGAGTACTTCTCTACATGAGACAGGAGGGAAGAGGAATCGGACTTATCAATAAGATAAGAGCTTATGAGCTTCAGGACAGGGGCAGGGATACTGTGGAGGCAAATCTTGAGCTGGGCTTTCCTGAGGATGCCAGAGATTATACAATCGGAACGCAGATTCTTGTGGATTTGGGAATAAAAAAATTAAGACTTATCACCAATAATCCGCTTAAGGTATATGGTCTTTCAGGCTACGGTCTTGAGATTACCGAGAGAGTTCCTATACAGATGGAGCCGGGTAAGTATGATATGTTCTATCTAAAGACAAAGAAAGAGAAGATGGGACATATATTGGATAATCTATAAAGCTGCAAATTTATGATATGACAGTACAAAAGTATCATAAATATCAGCAGATAATTAATGATAAAAAACAGTAAATTTCAGAGATATAATAAGCAAAAATGCACATAACTACAAAAAGGAGAATAAAAATGAACGTATTAGAAGGAAAGTTAGTAGCAGAGGGAACAAGGATTGGTATAGTAGCAGCAAGATTTAACGAGTTTATCGTATCAAAGCTCGTATCAGGCGCAATGGACGGACTCGTAAGACACAATGTAAGTGAGGATGATGTTACACTTGCATGGGTACCGGGTGCATTTGAGATACCTGTAGTGGCAAAGAAGATGGCAGCATCAGGAAAGTATGATGCGGTTATCTGCCTTGGAACAGTTATAAGAGGTGCTACAAGTCATTATGATTATGTATGCAACGAGGTTTCAAAGGGAATCGCTGCAGCATCTATGGAAACCGGTGTTCCGGTAATGTTCGGTATCGTTACAACTGAGAATATCGAGCAGGCAATCGAAAGAGCGGGAACTAAGGCAGGAAATAAGGGCTATGACTGCGCACTTGGAGCTATCGAGATGATTAATCTCATGAAGCAGATCTAATTTCACTCAGTATTGATATGATTTTTGTATTGTTCTTTGATAGGAACGTTTTCAAAACGCATATGAAGGATGGACAATATTAATATGAAGGATAAAAAGATTTTATTTTTTGATATAGACGGAACCATTCTTTCTGATGATGGAAGAAGGATAATACCCGAAAGTACAAAAGAGGCAATAAGGCTTGCAAGAGAAAACGGGCATCTTACCTATATCAATACCGGAAGAGTATATAACAA
>CAMAMD010000192.1 GCA_945836785.1 uncultured Clostridium sp. | reverse complement strand
CCAAGTGCATCTAACCAGTCCTGACGAACAAACGTAAGTACACGGTTTGAATTTGCAAGCTTACCTTCAATCGCCCAAAGTTCTTTCGTTTCCGGATCCTGGTCATAATAAATGTTGTAATCTGTCAACCAGTTCCAAAGGTTTGGTACATCGTCTGCGTGACCATCAACATATGGCTGAAGATCCAGCACACCACCCATGTTTGCATAGGTCTGGATGGTTGCATAGTCATAAGTAACGCAAATATCCGGTGCATCACCTGCTGCAAGAAGGTTGTTAAGCTGTTCTACCTCTGTCCAACGCGGAACTGCCACAAATTCAACCTCTACATTGTGCTTTTCCAGCATACCTTTTTTGATATAATCCGTATACTTGTTGTTGGTCGGGTCAGAACCACCATCGTTACCACGATCATAAACCTCAACCGTAATCTTTCTTGTGTCTGCAAACTTGCCATCTGTAAGTTCGCACTCTGTTGCTGCCTCTTCTGCCGGTGCCTCTTCAGCACTTTCTGTTTCACCTGCATCCTCTGTTGTTTCTGCCGCAGGCGCTTCCTGGGTTGTTTCTGCAGAGCCGCCGCAGGCTGTCAATGACATAACCATTGCGCTTGCTAGAAACATAGCAATCATTTTCTTCTTCATAGTGTCCTCCTTATTTTTTGTTTTTCCCTTTTTTGTCATTTCTTTATTCCTTAACAGCACCTACGGTAACTCCATGAATGAAATATTTCTGCAACCATGGATAAATACACAAAATAGGTACTGTGGAAAACATAACTACAGCTGCTTTCACCGCCTCTGAAAGTCCCGGTGACGAAAAGCCCTCCTGTGTTGCAACTTCCACCTGATTGATGTTGTTAATAATATTGTACAAGTACAACTGTAACGGATACAAATCTTTGTCCGTTATGTACATCAATGCATCAGAATAACCATTCCATCTGCCCACCGCATAGAACAAAGCAAGCGTTGCCAAAACCGGTTTGGAAAGCGGCACATAGATTTTTAACAGAATCGTAAAATAGCTTGCACCATCTATTTCTGCCGATTCTCTGAGAGAATCCGGAATACTGTATAAAAAACTCCGCATGATAATCATATTAAAAACAGACAGACAACTTGGAATCATCAATACCCACACCGTATTTAACATTCCCAGAGACTTCATTAATAAATAATTCGGAATGGTACCGGCATTGAAAAACATGGTAATTGTTATCAGGATATTGATAAACCCACGTCCTTTTAACTTTTCAAAAATAAGTGGATACGCGCACAGCGTTGTCATCACCAGTGACAGGATTGTACATACCAGGGTCAGTATCGCTGTAAAGAAAAAGGACCTTATGTACTTCATATCTGAAAACACCATTGCATACGCACCAAAATTGATATCTACAGGCCAAAGATATACCATATCCTTTACCAGTGCATCCGTGGAGCTCAACGACTTCGCCGCCAGATTAAGCATCGGTGTCAGACAAATCACTATTACAATGATTCCAATCAGAACAAACACCATATCTCCAAGTTTTGTTTTAGTGGATTTTACTTTCATTTCACGTCCTCCTTACCAGATTCCTCTCTCGCCAAGCTTACGGGAGATCCAGTTTGCTAACAGTAAGAAAACAACACCTACTACGGACTGGAATAGTCCAACAGCAGTTGTTAACGAGAACTGTAAGCCCTTAACACCGGTCTTATATACAAACGTGGAGATAACCTCTGCTACATTCATAACCAGATTGTTCTGGAACGCAAACGGACGGTCAAATGCACTTCCAAGGATATTGCCCAGATTCATAATCAGCAAAACCACGATAGTAGGTTTGATTCCCGGCAGCGTAATATGCCACATTTTATGCCATCTGTTCGCGCCATCCACACTGGCTGCTTCGTAAAGCTCCGGACTTATTCCGGCAATAGCGGCCAGATAGACAATCGAACCCCAGCCAAAATTCTGCCATACGCCCATTCCCGCATACGTTGCGATCCACCACTTATCCTCATTCAGGAAAGGAATGGACTCATGTCCAAATGCATGTATCAGTTGATTTACAAATCCATCTGTAGGTGCAAACAACTGTAATGCCAGCCCGTAAATAATGACCCAGGAAAGGAAATGGGGCATATACGCAATTGTCTGTGTTACTTTTTTAAACCTTTTAAAAGTCAGTTCGTTCAGTATCAATGCAAAAATAATGGGTACCGGGAATCCGACTATCAAATCTATAATATTCAACACAAATGTATTCTTGAGCGAAGTCAGAAACGTCGGATTTGAAAATGCCTGTTTGAAATATCCAAGACCATTATCTGCCGCCCAAGGCATCTCCCACACGCTCTGCCCGATTTTATAATCCTTAAAGGCAATCTGTATATATACCATCGGTACATACTTGAAAATAATCAGATAAATAATCGGCAAAGCCAGCATTGCATATAGCTGCCAATATTTCTTAAAATACAGCTTTGTTTTTGATGGTTGTTTTTTTGTTTCCATCGCGCCCTCCTTGTGATATCGCCATTATCTATTGCACGTTTCCAGTTACCTTTTTCTGTCGATCCATGCGTTCCAGCATATCAAAGCAGCCCTGTAAGTACATACAGCCAAGAGCCCTGTCGTATAATCCATAGCCGGGTCTGCACTGTTCTCCCCAGATATGTCTCCCGTGATCCGGTCTTATATAACCGTCAAAACCATTGTCGTAATACGCTTTCACAATATCCAGAATCCCAACATCGCCGTCGCAGTCTCTATGTGAAACCTCTGAAAAGTCTCCGTTTTCATATATTTTGACATTTCTGATATGTGCAAATGCAATTCTGTCACAATGCTTCGCAACTATTTCCGCAACATTGTTCCGGCTGTCTGATCCGAGTGATCCGGAACACAGTGTCAGACAGTTATACGGATCATCTACCATCGTCAGAAAACGTTCAATAGCCTCTTCGTTAATCAGCAGTCTCGGCAATCCAAAAATATCCCACGGCGGATCATCCGGATGTATAGCCATCTTGATCCCGCATTCATGACAGGTCGGCA
>CAMAMD010000191.1 GCA_945836785.1 uncultured Clostridium sp. | reverse complement strand
GTGTCTTTCCCTGAAGAATAACAGTAAAATCATATGCTCCTGCGATAAGATATACAGAACTAACCTCGTCAAACTGATATATATGTTCAGCTATGTTATCGAAGCCCTGCTCCTTCTGTGGAGTTACCTTAACCTCGATAAGTGCAGTAACACTTTCCTCTGCAACCTTATCCCAGTCAATCATGGTATGATAACCGCAGATTATCTTATTCTCCTCCATCGCCTTTATATCTGCCGCGACTGCAGCCTCATCTAATCCAAGCATGGCAGCAAGCTCTTTTACATTCAGTCTGCTGTCTACTTCCAAGAGTTTTAAAATATCAGTGTTCATACAACAAGCTCCTTTCATAATATTTCAATATATAACGCTCCATCCTGTTACGGTTTGGTTGCGTTCCTCCTCCGGCAAATGAACTTTCCGGTTATAGGCTTCATTGTTGTGTAGCTTCACCCTCCGCAGGTGTCGAATCCGCAGGTGGTATTTCAGCCGGCGGTGTCTCTACAGGTGGCTCAACCGGTATTTCAGCCGGCGGTGTCTCTACAGGTGCCTCGGTCGCAGGCTCAGCCTCTCCGTCTCCGTCGCCCTCTCCCGGTCCAACCAAGACATATTCCGGTGCCGCATTATAATTGCTGCTATTTATCTTAACCGAATCCTGAAGAACCCCGTCTATATATATGTTCTTCCACAGCTCCGCTATATACCCTGTGTGGGCCTTCTGTGTTACCTTTCTCTCCCCCGGTGCCAGGCTCGGATCTTCTGTCTCTACAGGCTCACCAGGTGGTGCTATGGTCTCTATAAGCTTCGATTCATACTCTATGGTTCTGTTTGAAGGTCTCGTCTCCTTACCATATATGGCAAAGGTTAACTGTCCGTTTGAACATCCTCCTGCAATATATACCGGTGTCTCCATGTTATTCTTGAATACAAAATTCTTCACGGTACCAGCAATGGCTGCATCTCGTGACAAATCCACATAGCCTACCGTCATGCTGTGATTGTATCTTTCCACCACCTCAAGCT
Source organism: uncultured Clostridium sp. (assembly GCA_945836785.1). The sequence continues at coordinate 2,046 of CAMAMD010000191.1, read as the reverse complement.
CAGCATATAATACAGCATTGTACAGTGTGGTTGATACCTGACATATGCCTCCGCCAAGTCCCTGTACCACCTTACCACCGGAATACTCGGCAGCATAATAATATCCATTTTCCTCTGTGTATGGTTCTATGGTAGCATTTACATCCAGTGTCTCTCCCGGCATAAGAAGCGTTCCATTCAAAAATTCTGTTGCATTCTCAACATTTCTCATACGTCCGGAGTCACCATTATAATTTGTAGTATATGAACCAAGCTCATCTGTCATCTGTGACAACGATTCCTCATTTGCATCCGGTATAATTTCAGTATATGCTACCGGCACTTCTATCTCGCCAGCCCAATTATTGTTCAGACTATCCGTCAGGGCTGCTATCGTACCATCCACATCCACAACTATACCCTTCTGCTCCGGCACTATCGCAAATGTACTATCCTCCTGCATACTGATGCTGGCGGGTACACTGTCCTGATTGAAGGATGCTATGGCATTCTCCACATTTGCCCTGCCTGCAACATCAAACTGTGGCGATATCTCAAGCCTTGCTTCAGTGACTCCTGAATTCAACTCCATAGTGTCCTTATACCGTTTGAGAGGGTTTCCCTTCCTTCCACATGCAAGTGCTCTGTCCACAACTGCATCCTCATCCGTTGTATATCCCAGCTGTGACATGGTAACCTCTGACGATTTATCATCAAGAACGAATCTGACAGTTGTATTTGAAAAATTATCTATGATGGTCTGACAGCCGGCAAGTGCCTGCTCCCTGCTCATACCTCCGACTGACACATCACCTATGTATACATTGGGCATAATCGTTCCATCAAGATGAACATCGTTCAAGCCCAATTCATCAATCGAGCCTCCGGCCTTTGATACCGTTCCCGACTGCTCAGGCTGTTCGTTCTTCTGCTCAGGCTGTTCGTTCGTCTGATCTGCCGGCACTTCAACTATGGAACCCTCATCATGCAATGGTGCCGCCACCGCAGGCTGCGATAGCACAACACAAACACATGCCACAGCAACTGTTGCTGATATAATTTTACTTATACATTTTTTCATGAATATTCCTTCATTCTTTATTAAATACTGTTCAATATTATAAAAGTAAACCGATTACCATCGCAAATACAAGTACACCTGCTATAATGCCTGCTATTTTTTTCTGAGTCTTCTTATTACTGAAATCTACCATTTTTTATTCCTCCATTTATTATTATTTATGCTATAATGTTATCATATTATTTGGGAAAGGTACTTTTCTATGCTGGAAGCCACAACATATATTTTGAATACATTCTTTTTCTTCATAATGTTTTCTTTGTGTCTGCTGGTGGCACGTTCTGTTATTATGTCCAGAAAAAGCGATAATAACGACAGCAAAAAGCTCTGGGAACGTGAAGCCGAAGCCAATTCAGTAAGAAAACAGGATATATCCAAGCTTAATTATATACTGCTGCCAATTGACAGCCTTCCCATGCAATCACTTATTGATATAGGTGAGCATAAGCTGCATGATGAGCTTTCAGCTTTTGCTTCCATCAAAGCACTAAATCTGTCAGCTTACACCAACACCGATTTAAAGCTGCTCTACGGACCTGCAAACCTTGAAGAACTGAGTCGCTATGATGATAATTTTACATCTCTGATACGACTGCTTCACAAGACTGGTATGGTTCTATCGAACGCAAACGATACCGATTCCATTTCACAGCCAAACGGTGCCATACCTGAATCTTCACAAATTGATGCAGCCATCGCATTCCTCGAATATGCCGTATCCATAGGCTCCGACATATCAGGCACCTACGAGCTATTGGGCACCCTGTACAAGCAAACCGGAAATAACACTGCTTTTGATAAGCTGATTACCTCCGCTTCAAAGCTCACATCCCTCTCAAGAGACGTGACTATAAGCAAACTCAATAATATCAAAATCAACAGCAAATAGCAACAAGCTATTTTTTAATCAATAAGAAAAAAGTTAATGCATTTGCGCTGACTTTCAGGAAATATTTACATTTTGTAACACTGTTTAACCAAATCTT
>CAMAMD010000190.1 GCA_945836785.1 uncultured Clostridium sp. | reverse complement strand
TAATCCATATTAAAATAAGCCTTTGCACTGTAATTATATCCTATATAGCTCCTGTTATCCCGCTCCAACAGCCTGTCACATGCCTCAATACAGGCATCATAATTCTTCGTTTCATACTCCAGCTCACATTTTGCCTCATAAGACAATATAATTTCATCGTGCTCCTTCTCCATGGCTCTGTCCAGAAATTTCCTCGCTTCATCATAACGCTTTGTTTTCAGATAACAATCGCCAATCAGAAAATTCACATACTCATACCGTTTCTTTTTTTTCAGGCTTTCTTCATCTGTATCCGTCTCCGGAATTTTCTCGATTTCTGCTTTCCAAATCTGGAAACAATACAATGCATTCTCATAGTCCGACCGACACAGATATGTCCTTCCCTTCACATTATAATATTCGCATTTTTTCTCTGCAGATGGTTCAAAATCATCAAGAATATTGATTGCCTCATCAAATCGATAGCTCTGATAAAAGCTCCACGCCATCTCCAGCCTTGCATCATTATCCGAGGGATCAGCCGCAATCTTATCCTGAAGCATTTCAATCAGGCCCTGATTTGCACGAATCATTCCTGCCCGGACATTATTATCAAAGTGGTTAATTTTGAGCAAATCCATATACATATCCCTGGATTTCTCATATTCACCCAGACAATACATAAGCTCCGCCTGTTTTCCCTTCACAATATAATTGTCCGGTGCTATCTCCAACGACATGTCATAATATCGTTTTGCCTCCTCGTATTGCTCCCGTATCATTGCCACATCCCCACAGGTGTTAATTACGAAAATATCATCGGGAACATCCTGACGCAGCTGCTCAACCTGTTCCTGTAATTCCATCAGCCTGTCACCAAACAATTCGGCAGTCGACTGTTTTTCTTCACTCTCCTCTGCCTTTTTATCCGCCTCCACATTCATCATCTGTATCTCTCTTCTGATCTTACATATATCAAGATACGGGTGATAAACATCTAACGTCTCCTGCTTTTCCAAACATTTTTCCTGCTCGTCAAACTCACGTCTTCGAATAGCCGCATCAAGTTTATAATAATTTTCGATAAATGAATCGTAAGCGTCTTCGTCCCCATCAAACAGATCATAATTTATCAGATCTTCGTATTCAGCATTATTTAATATATATTCAATAAAATCCTCAGGATAAGTCTCACTCAATTCCTTTTTTCTGCCTGCAATGTCAAAAAAGTCCACAAGATATTTCCAGATTCTCTGCGGAAGATAAAAATTAGACATCAGATAACGCATCAGCACATCCAATGCCTCCTCCGAACTATCCAGAGACACAAATTCATCCCGATTCAACAATTCCTCCCATGCATCTAAACTGATTCTCCGCGAAAAATCATGATACAATTCATCTATAGCGCTCTTTAACTGTCCCATGACCGACTCATCTTCAACTGTACACTCTTCCTGATCTGCCAGGCGGACAGCCTCCTCATAAGCCTGCCTCAACTCCATAAATCCTTCCGGATCGTCCTCCGGATTTACGGAAGTCAGCTTTGTTCTATATGCCTGTTTCAACACATTCTTATCTTTCGTTGCCTGTATGCCGAGCGTATTCCAGATATCCATGATTTTCTATCCTCCTATAACAGATTTCATCTATATTCAAACATAAGAGTATTGCAATGCTTCCCTTATGACATATTATCACAACGAACGTGCAATATCTATCAAAAAGTATAATATTATTTGTATAAAAATAAAACAGCTCCGGACAATCCGACATTTCTGCCGGCCATCCGGAGCTCATTCCATATCTTCCGTTAATTAAAGCATTTCTTCAAGTGTAGCTCTGATTGCCTTAATAAAGTTCTCACTGTTTAATACCGTAACATTTTCAAGTGAAGTGATAAGTGCAAGATCCTTTGTCATTTTGCCATCCTCAATCGTCTTGATTGTCGCTGCCTCCAGCTTGTCCGCAAAGTTCATCAACGCAGGAATCTCATCCAGCTCACCACGTTTTCTCAACGCACCCGTCCAAGCAAAAATCGTTGCCACAGAGTTCGTGGATGTCTCCTCACCCTTCAAATGCTTGTAATAATGTCTCTGCACCGTTCCGTGTGCTGCCTCGTACTCATACTTTCCATCCGGCGAAACCAGAACAGAGGTCATCATGGCAAGAGAACCAAATGCTGAAGAAAGCATATCACTCATAACATCTCCGTCATAGTTCTTGCATGCCCAGATAAATCCACCCTCGGACTTCATGACACGTGCAACCGCATCATCAATCAGCGTATAGAAATATTCGATACCTGCCGCATCAAATTTCTCCTTGTACTCTGCATCGAATATCTCCTGGAATATATCTTTGAACGTATGATCATATTTCTTTGATATGGTATCCTTGGATGCAAACCAGATTGACTGCTTCGTATCCAATGCATAATTAAAGCAGCATCTTGCAAAGCTCTCAATGGAACCATTGATATTATGCATTCCCTGTATAATACCCGGAGAGGTGAAATTATGTATCAGCTCTCTCGTCTCCGTTCCATCTTCTGCCGTATAAACAAGCTCTGCCTTACCCGGACCCGGAATCTTCATCTCAGATGCTTTATATACATCACCATATGCATGTCTTGCAATTGTAATCGGACTCTTCCAATTTTTAACGCACGGTTCAATTCCCTTAACAACGATCGGTGCACGGAACACGGTTCCATCAAGTATCGCACGAATTGTTCCGTTCGGGCTCTTCCACATTTCTTTCAGGTTATACTCAGTCATACGGGCTGCATTCGGCGTAATGGTCGCACATTTTACAGCCACGCCATACTTCTGTGTTGCATACGCAGAATCAAAGGTTACCTTATCATCTGTCTCATTTCTGTATTCCAGCCCCAAATCATAATACTCTGATTTCAGATCAATAAAAGGATAAATCAACTCATCCTTAATAATCTTCCATAATATTCTGGTCATTTCATCCCCATCCATCTCTACAAGTGGGGTTTTCATTTGAATCTTTTCCATGTACTTGTACCTCCTGTTTAAGAATCAATAGTCATTGTAGCATATTACTGTATTTTTGCAAATATGAGATTTAAAAAACTAAT
>CAMAMD010000189.1 GCA_945836785.1 uncultured Clostridium sp. | reverse complement strand
TGCAAGCACTTTTTTAATATTTTTTAATTTATATAATTTTAATCACAATAAGCTTTACATATTAATTCATTATAGGTTATACTATATACAAATACACTATGTATTTTGTAACACAAGACTTCATCAGACATAGATTATAATCTGATTGAATATCAGAATAATCGGATTGGAGCGGCTTATGAAGATTGAAAAAATAAATGAAAATCAAATAAAGTGCACTCTAAATAAAAGTGATTTGGCTTCCCGTCAGATTAAAGCAAGTGAGCTTGCTTATGGAACAGAAAAAGCAAAACTTCTTTTTCGTGATATGATGCAGCAGGCTGCCACTGAGTTTGGATTTCATGCCGAGGACTTTCCTCTGATGATAGAAGCCATTCCTACTCCGGGAGAAAGCATTATTCTTATCATTACTAAGGTTGAGGATCCTGAAGAACTGGATACCCGCTTCTCTAATTTTTCTCCTGATGATTCTCTGGAAGAAGAATACGAGGAGGACAATGAGGAAGACTACCTGGAAGATATGGAGGATATTATTGATGAAACACCGGATAATACCTCAAATCTCATTGATATGTTCCATCAGGTAAAAGATAAACTGGAAGCATCATCTGCCGGCAGGGATTTTGTTCCTCTGGCTGATATCATTGATGCGGCAAAGAAGAAAAATGCGGCGGAAAATGCCGGAAAAGAACCTGAGAGAAATGTAATCAGAGTTTTCTCTTTCGATAATTTAAATACTCTGATTCAGACATCCGGTTATGTAACCGGAATCTACCACGGACATAGTTCCTTATTTAAATCAACAGAAAACAACCGTTATTATCTTATTATGGATAAATCTTCACATACCATGCCGGAATTTGCTGCGATTTGCAACGTGATTTCCGAATTTGGCACTGTTGAGAGTTCCTCTCCAGTGAGTGAGGCTTATTATAAAGAGCACTTTGATAAAATTATTTCAAGAAGCGCTTTACAAAAATTACAACTTATTAATACAGGAGGATTTCAAAATGGCTCAGATCACTAAGGATATGATTATTGCAGATATCATTGCTATCGATACAGAGTTAATCCCTGTTCTTATGGGATCAGGTATGCATTGCGTTGGCTGCCCATCTGCTCAGGGTGAAACATTAGAAGAGGCTTGCTTCGTACATGGTTTAGATGCCGACGAAGTCGCAGCTTCACTGAATGACTATTTAAGCCAAAAAGCTTAATTTTAAAACAAACGGAGGACTTAGTCCTCCGTTTTTCTTTCCCTGACTACCAGATATCTGCTGCCGCCTTCTTCAAGTGCCCGTTTCGCATCCCCATATGACATTTTAATAATCTCACCTGTCTGACAGACAGTAAATGCCAATGTGTCTATATTTCCCTGATATCCGGAATATGCTGACAAAATCACACATCCATAGTCATTTATCCATGTAATCACAGGTATCTGATTTGCTCCAAAGTAGAAAAGTGTGGCAAAATCCACGCCGGAAATATCCGTGACTTCATAATTTTCATCTGCTTTTACCTGTTCTAAGGAAGTATATGCCTTCGCCACAAGTCCTGTAGTATCTGCCAGTTTTGCCAAATCCGGCTTATTGATTCTTCCCCAGAACAGCTTTCCACTGTCCTCGACTACTACTCCAAAGATACTATTGGCATAGGTTATCGCAGCTTTTGCATCACTATAAATTCCTTCCAGGCCATTTGCTCCATACACATAATATTTGTCCGTAATATACTCAGACTGATTCAGATTCAATGTATTTGCCGTGACGAAATCAATATCTTTCACCTGTTCAGACACAAGTTTATTCTCTGCCGTAATGGTATAAGCCAGGCAAAGCACCAGCTCCGTTTTTTTCAACTCTGTGGAAATTGTCTCCAGGGAAACTACTTCTTTATCTTCTCCCATCTTATTCACATACTTGTCCTCTTCGATGTCAGAGAAACTTCCATCTGTATTTTTCATTTTCCGGGTCAGGGTCATGACATTTTCCTTCACCGACACATCTGTCACATAAATATTTTCTTTCTGATAAGTTTCTTCAGAACTCTCTCTCTCGATACCATCCTCATTTTCCTGCTCATATACCAGCACAGTTATTTTATACATCGGAAATACAGTATTTCCTGATGCATCCTGATAGATGTCCGATGCGTGGGCCGTTCCATACACCATATCGTTTCCGATAAATCCGATGACTTTGATTCTGTCCCCTTCTCCGGCAGAAATCGTATAATCTTCTTTTCTATCCACATTGATGACCCGGATGGTATCCGCATCATTCACACTGGCATTCTCATGCCATGCCAAAATATTATTGTATTCATTAATAATATAATTACCATCCTTCAAGCCGGTAACAAGCTGCACATATTCATTACTATCCATCGTAACTGTGTAAATACTGTTTCCTATCATGAAATAAAGAAGATTTTCTTCTGTCATATAGGCAAATTTACCCACGCTATCTTTGAAAATATCAAACGGCTTATCTGATGGCACGAATACAAGCTCTTTGACCTTATTCTTTTCATAATTATATTGATACAGTGCCACGCCTACCTGTCCCTCATGAGCCCCCTTTGCCATGTATCCATATACAATAAACATGGTATTTCCTTTTGCATCAGTAGACAATATCTCAATATCAAAACTGTTATTATCGATACGCATATCTTCTTCTGTCAGTTTTTCAAATGAAAATACTTCTGTTACCTTATTATTCTGCATATCCAGTGTAAACATACTACCCTCTTTCACGAAGGTAACAAAAGAACCTGTGGGACTGGTCTTATAATGAAGTTTTAAATCGTCATCCAGGCCTAGATTAATTCTCGTTGCTGATATGCTTGTGGAATCAGGATTAAATATCTGATTGGCATGTCTCTCATATACATCCAGATACATGCCGGAAGAAACGGTTCGAAGCCGGAAGTATTCTGTAACATTATAATACTGCTCGTTCCCATATTCATCCCTGGCCATAACTTTATACTGCAATTCATAACATCCAATATGCCCTAAAAGTTCTTTGACGGATATGACAGGTTTAGTGGCTCTCGTCACCTCCAGATTGCCCCAGTCTATATTG
>CAMAMD010000188.1 GCA_945836785.1 uncultured Clostridium sp. | reverse complement strand
TGTTTACCGGTTATCTGCTTTGTAACAATATAATTTCCAAATGGACTAATACCGATGATATCGCCATAGGTGACATCGCCCTGTTTTACCGATGCTCGGATACCGCCCGCATTTTCAAAAGCAATATCAGCTCCCGTTTCAAGCAGATATGCATCCGTTACGGCTCTTCCCAGATTCGTCTCATCGATTCTCAGGCTATACCAGTCTCCATCAAGATCAACAGGAGATGAACCGACAACCTGATTCAGTATCGTACTCTGCTCTGTCCTGATATTGTCAAGTACTGCCTTAACTTCTGCATTTTCCTCCAGAGTTCCTGCCGTTGTATAATCTGCCTTTTGTGTGTTTATGTCAATGTCAACAATTTCGCCATTTGCGTCCATCGAACAGTCAAGGTCGATTAACCCTGCTTCATACAGATAATAACCGTTTTCAACGACATACGATTTGGAACCATCCGGTGTCGTCACTTCGGAATCAATGTCATCATGCTCGTGACCCGCAAGCCACAAATCAACCCCATCCACTTTCGACGCAAGAGAAACCGGGTCATAGGTATGAGTAAGACCAATGACAATGTCACACCCAATCTCTTCCAGCTCTGCAGCCTCTTTTTCTGCATATGCAACAGAGTCAGTAAAGGTAAGTCCTTCAACATTTGCCGGTGCGGTATCGCTGTAAATCGACGGATCGATTACTCCGAAAATACCCACCTTGATATCCTTTCCATCCTTTGCAGTCTCTTCGAGATAATATTCCTTCTCAAAAAATGACTGACCGTTTTCATCCACAACATTGCCTGTGAGCATATTAACATCAGCCAGGGCGGCAAGCTGTTTCAATCTGTCTTTTCCGTAATTCCAGTCGTGGTTGCCGGCTGTCATCACATCATAGCCACACGTTTTCACGAGTTTGGCGACCGACTCACCCTGAACAAGCGTTGCAATCGACTGTCCATGAAAAAGATCACCTGAGTCAATGACCAGATCCATATCGGCATTATCCGTAAAATTGTCAATCAATGTTTTCAGTTTCGGCATACCGATGATTCCGCTTTTTTCATTTTCTTCCACTCTGGCATGAATATCGTTTGTGTGAACAATTTTAATACAAAAATCTGTTATTGTACTCTCTACTGCAAACACTCGGACATCGGATGTTACAACCAAAATTGCACTGAGCAAAATTGCCACTGCTCTTTTTAACTTATTTTTCATCACATATTTTCCTTTCTGTTAAATTCTGCCTCTGTGAAGAACTCTCCCGCTGCACTTACAAATTCCAAATCGTCATCTTCAGATAGTTCCTTTCCCGGCATACTGTTTGATTTGTTTCCTTGTTCAGACCCTCCTCGTTTTTCTTATATCCTTTTATACGATATAGCTTTAAAAAAGGTCTAAACTTTTTTTATTTTAATACACCGTTGTTTTTCCTATATACTCCGTATCGTCAAGACGCTGACGGGAAACAAGTTCGGCAAAATATCCATCTTTTTCAAGCAGTTCCTCATACTTGCCGTCCTCAATGATTTTCCCTTTATCAAGTACTATAATTCTGTCACACTGCCGGATTGTTGAGAGCCGGTGTGCAATCACAATTCTTGTACAATCAAGTGAATCCAGAGAATCCGATACCTTTTTCTGTGTCAGATTGTCCAAAGCAGAAGTTGCCTCATCAAACATCAGAATCTTAGGCTTTGGTGCAATCGCCCTGGCTATCATCAACCGCTGCCGCTGTCCACCGGATACACCGCCTGATCCCTCGCTAATCACCGTATGCATTCCCATCGGCATACGGCGGATATCATCCGCAATCCCCGCAAGCTCCGCCGCCTCCCACGCATCATCAAGTGTAAGATGCGGTGCAGAAATAACAATGTTTGAGTAAATATCGCCCTGAAACAGTTTGCCATCCTGCATAACAACGCCAACCTTCTTGCGAAGGGATTTTAAGTCGATGGTGGATAAGTCCCTGCCATCGTAGTATACAGCACCTTTGTTCGGTGTTTCAAATCCCAGCATAAGACGCATCAGCGTTGACTTACCACAACCGGTTGCACCGACAATGGCCACATACTGACCGGGGCGAATTTTCAGTGAAAGATTATCGAGAACAAAGGGCATATTATCATGATAGCGGAAAGAAACATTGTTAAGTTCTATCCCTCCTGATAATCTCGTAATCACCTGTTTTCCCTCAGATACTTCAGGCACAGCATCCAAAATCGGTTTTGCCATATCCATAATTGGCTTTATCTGTGCCACGGTAAGTGCAATGCTCACAAACGACATAAATGCACCCGACACCATACCATACGCTGTATTAAACGCATAATAATCAGCCACAGATACCTGCGTCCGGATAGCTGCATAATACATCACAAGTGTTCCGGCAAGGCTGATGGCTGTGGAAATAACCGAATTCAGTTTGATATAGATTGGCGGATTATACATAAGTGCCGCCTCTTCTGCATAGAGATTTCCCCATCGGGCAAATGCCCGTTTCTCCGCACCGGCAAGCTTAATCTTCTGTACCCCCGAAATAAGCGCATAGGACATTCCGCTTTCCTTTGTCGCAAGCTCCATCTGCTTTTTGCTGATTCTCATTTGCACAAACGCTGAAATTAACGAGAACAATACAGTAGCCACAATGACGATAAGTGCCGGTACTACCAGGGCGGGAGCATATACAAAAATCTGCGAAATATAAACGAGCGAGAACAGGGAAGTAAGTCCCGCAGACAGTACAGTTGAAACAATCATGTTACACAGGGAATTTATGTACTGCGAACGGGAGGAAAGTTCACCCGAACTGTAATCCTTAAAAAAGTCGGCTGGCAGTGAAAGCACCCGCATCATAGTTGCCGCCTGTACAGAAACACTCATCTTCGTATTGATTCTCGCCGTAATCAGAGATTTTACAGCCGTAATAATCATCTGGCTTATCGTAACACAAAGTAAAAATACGGTAATGGCAATTAAAAGCCGCATGCTCCCTGACTCAATGACATCGGAAAATATAATGTTATTAATTTTCGGTGAAATCATACCAAAAAGTGTTACTGCAAGTGTTGCAAATGCAATCATTACAAAG
>CAMAMD010000187.1 GCA_945836785.1 uncultured Clostridium sp. | reverse complement strand
ATACCATATTTTGCTGATAATGTCTTTGATTTTAAAAAAATATATTCCTCATTCCTTAATACAGACTTATTTTTTATACTTTAAAACTCTTTTTATTTCACTTTTTCGACATTTTGTTATATAATAGACTAAACTATTTTCTGGGGGGAAAATTTATGGGAACAAAAGAGAAGAAAAACCTGCTGTCGCACACAACAGATCGTTTTAAATTTATACTTTTTATTTTGTCCTGTATCATTATCCACTGTGCAATCGCTATTTTTTCTTATTGTACCAGGATAACACCCCTCTTAATATTTAACATCGGAAGTATCATAGTATATATAATCTGCATTTTTATATTTAAACGGCATCCGAATCTGGTATTCTGTATCGGATATCTTGAGATTATTCTCCATTCCGTTGTTTGTATGCTTTTAATCGGAGATGATTTTGGATTTTCCATGTATTTTATCACATTGGTACCCATGGCATATAATCTGCTGTATTCTACAAGGACTCCAAAATATGTCCAAAAAGCCAGCCTGCTCACTTTAATATCTTTTTGTCTGTATGCGGGTTGCTATTTGATTTCTCATAATAATGAGCCTGTTTTTACATCAGATATCCTTCGTGCAACAAGCCCTTATGTTTATCTGATCAATATGCTCATTGTTTTTACCGGACTAACCTTTTTCTCTATTCTTTTTCTGCTGGAAACCGAGCGGGCGTACGATAAGATATCAAACAGAAATCGCGAACTTGACAGCCTGGCAAACAAGGATCCTCTGACCGGGCTTTATAACCGTCGCACCATGACAGATCATGTAATCAAAATGTACGAGGAAGCCTCTGACACCAGATTACCTTTCTCACTGATAATCTGCGACATTGATGATTTCAAAGCATTTAATGACACCTATGGACACGACTGCGGAGATGAGGTTCTGAAAACGATTTCGGAACAACTCACAGCCTTGACCAGAGGACATGATTTTCTCTGCCGCTGGGGTGGCGAGGAATTTCTTATTTTTCTGAAAAATATCGATACAGACATGGCGAAAATCATTGCCGAGCGTATCCGGATTCAGATATCGAAAACAGATATTTGCTATAACAACCTGACTCTGCACATTACCATGACTTTCGGTGTGGCCTCCTCCAACGAAACCAATAATTATGAAGCACTTTTTAAACTGGCCGATAACCGTCTGTATCAGGGCAAGCACCAGGGTAAAAATCAAGTAGTTTAAATATGGTCTCAGAGAATGTCCATACCACTCTGTTCGCTTTCTCTATACCGTTCCATATAATGCGGATCCTTTCGCATATCAACCATCTGCTTAAACGCATGCAAAACCATTCTTTCTTTGCTGCATTCAACAGTATTTTTTCCCATATCGTGATAAAGATTATATTTACTCATCTGATTAAAGTAAATATCAAGCAGTGACAACTCCCCGCAGCGTATTGTACCTCTGATAGACCGGTTTACCACAAAATAATTAAACTCCTCCAGCAATTCCTCATCAAGAAGCATACTCTGCCACAATTCCGTAGCATATTCCTCTGATTCACCCACAAGAGCAGCCAATGCCTTCAGATTCTCATAAGACTTAATTTTACCGGCGTTATACAAAATAATTGACATAACCATCACGACCTTCCCTAATACATACCACAATTAAATACTTGCATTTTCCATATGCCATCGCTTACGTGTATAATACCATTTTATGACTGCAGTTCCAATAATTATTACATATCCCAGTACACTCAGCCAATCAGGCTCCTGTTCTAAGAAAAGCATTCCTAAAACAGCGGAAAAGACAACGTTTGAAAAATCATATACCGATATCTCACGGGCCGGTGCATAAGAATATGCTTTCGTTATACAAATCTGTCCTCCGGCTGCCGCTGTTCCGGTAAGAATGAGCCAAATCCACTGTTTCGGACTCATCGGTGTATAATTTAATATCAGATTCGGCAACGTACACAACGTAGAAAATGCCGAGAAAAACAGCACAATAATCATACTGTTTTCACCACGCTGTCCCAGCTTTCTCACAAAGGTGTATGCAAATCCGGCACCACAGCCGCCAAGCAGTCCGATAAGAGCCGGTACAGTCGCCATATCAAAGCTTGGTTTAATAACAAAAACAGCTCCCAGAAAAGCGACACATACAGCAAGCCATTCATATCTGTTTGCAATCTCTTTCAGTACAAACACAGAAAAAATAATTGCAAAAAAGGGGGACATCTTATTTAAAATGGATGCATCAGATATCGGAATATGGTCTATGGCATAAAAATTGCAAATCATGCCAAGTGTTCCTCCTCCGGCACGTAACAAAAGATATTTTAAATTTCCCTGCCCGATGCGAAAGGGCTGCCCCGAACGGGCCAGTGCCGCTATCGCTATTCCCATTGCAACCACATTTCTGAAAAAGCACTTTTGCAAAACCGGTACATCTCCTGCCAGACGGATAAACAGGCTCATCAGAGAAAAACAAAATGCAGAGCCAATGATAAATATAATTCCCATCATATGATTATTTAATTTTATTTTTTCCGTCAATCGCTGTATCGTCAGCATATGCCTGCACTCCGATTCCATTTTTCAAACTGTTTTTTATACGCTCTAATCAACCTATATCCAAAAGTGTAAGGATATCATCCGGTTTTTTTGCGAAAACCTTCGCTCCTTTTTTCTCAAGGAACTCCCTGTCTCGAAATCCCCATTCAACAATGATACTGTCAAGTCCCGCATTTTTCGCTGTGGCGATATCCACATCTGAATCTCCGATATAAACCGCATCCTTTTTTTCTATATGAAGTTCATTTAATACTGTAAAAACGGAATCCGGCGCCGGTTTCTTGGCAATGCCCTCACGGTCTCCAACCGCCACATCAAACAATCCATTAAAAAAACGCTCCACCAGATCCTGCACAGCAAAATCTATTTTATTTGAGACAACCGCAGTGTGAATACCCGCCTCCCGCAGTTGCTGTATCAGCTCAGGAATACCATCATAAGGCTTTGTCAAATCTGTACAATGTTTTTTATAATATACCTGAAAATCCGCAAACACCTTATCTATCTGCTCTATTGGG
>CAMAMD010000186.1 GCA_945836785.1 uncultured Clostridium sp. | reverse complement strand
ACACTCTTTCCCTACACGACGCTCTTCATAGCGTTTTCCGGTAAAATTGTTACATGTTACCGCGGGGGCAGACGGAAGCTATGCATTTTATAAGGATATGGAAGTTTATAAGGCAAGCTTTAAGCTGGGCGGTACGATTGAGACGACCGGTGCGGGAGATACTTTCTGTGGAAGCATATTAAATGGTTTGTTAGACAGAAACATTGATGCACTCACCGAGAAAGATTTGGAGGATATGCTTACCTTTGCCAACGCGGCTGCATATCTGGTTACTACGAAGAAGGGAGCGATACGCTCCATGCCGGAGGTAGAAGAAATCAGGCAGGTTATTGACAAATCAGAAAGATAATCAGGAGGCACTCATGGACAAGATATGGTGGAAAGAATCTGTTGTATATCAAATTTATCCGAGGAGCTTTTGCGACAGCAATGGTGACGGAATCGGCGATATACAGGGAATTATATCAAAATTAGATTATATAAATAATCTGGGTATCGATATCATTTGGCTATCTCCGATATATCAGTCGCCAAATGATGACAATGGATATGATATCAGCGATTATCAGGCAATCATGAATGAATTCGGAACAATGGAGGACTTTGATGAGATGCTCCGTGCAGCTCATGAAAGAGGAATCAAAGTCATTATGGATCTTGTCGTAAACCATACATCTGATGAACATAGATGGTTTATAGAGAGTAAAAAGGGAAAGGATAATCCGTATCGTGATTATTATATCTGGAGAGAGGGCAAAGACGGAAAGGAACCAAACAACTGGGGTTCTTGGTTTGGCGGACCTGCATGGGAATATGACAAAGATACAGATATGTATTATTTACATATTTTTTCAAAAAAACAGCCTGACTTGAATTGGGATAACAGCCAGGTCAGAAATGCAGTTTTTGAGATGATGACATGGTGGCTGGATAAGGGCATAGATGGTTTTAGAATGGATGTAATCAGCCTGATATCCAAGGTGCCGGGGTTGCCGGACGGAGACAAACATGGTGGATTGTATGGTGATTTGACACCTTATTGTGCGCATGGTCCTCATGTACATGAGTATCTTCGGGAGATGAATGAAAAAGTCCTCTCAAAATATGATATCATGACCGTTGGAGAAGCTGCCTGTGTAACACTTGAAGAGGCAAAGAAGTATGCCGGATATGACAGACATGAGCTGGATACGGTATTCCAGTTCGAGCATGTTGAGGGTGTGAAGGGTCCTTACGGAAAATGGACAGACCAAAAAATGAAACTCACAGATTTAAAAAATGTATTTCTCAAGTGGGATAAGGGAATGGACGGTATTGGTTGGAATACACTGTTCTGGAGCAATCATGATCAGCCCCGGGCAGTTTCCAGATTTGGAAATGATGATCCGAAATATCGGGAGCTTTCCGCTAAAATGCTTGCCACCTGTCTTCATATGATGCGGGGCACCCCGTATGTGTATCAGGGTGAGGAGCTTGGTATGACCAATGCCGGCTTTACAGAATTATCCCAGTATAGGGACTTAGAGTCAATTAACGCGTATGATGAGTATGTGGGAAATGGTTTGTTGTCGCATGAAGAGATGATGCGGTATCTGAATCATATCAGCCGTGATAATGCGAGAACGCCTATGCAGTGGGATGACACTGCAAATGCAGGTTTTACCACGGGAACACCTTGGATTTCGGTAAATGAAAATTATAATGAAATCAATGCAGCATCACAGGTTAATTCGGAAGATTCGGTATATTCATATTACAAAAAACTGATAAAGCTTCGTCATGAGATGGAAATCATTGTATATGGTTCCTTTCATCTGATTATGGCAGACAGTGAGGATATATTTGCTTACACCAGAGAGTATGAGGGGAAAAAACTTTATGTTTTCTGTAACTTTACCGATACGGAAACGGAGTATGGCGGGTTACCGAAAGAAGCAGATTTTATGATCGGAAATTATGGTGTCCCTGATGAACATTTTTTGCGTGCTTATGAGGCGGTTGTATTTATGTGTTAATTCTATTATAGAAAAGAGTACTGATATTTTTTTAGAAAGGCGAAAGTATTTACATTGACACTGTGAAAAAACTCCAATATACTTAGTATTGATGAATAATAGGGGGAACGAATATGATAACGATAAAAGAAATCGCATCTATTTTGGGGGTAAGTTCCACAACCGTGTCCAATGTTGTTAATGGCCATACTGAAAAAATGTCGGCAGAAACAAGACGTAGAGTTGAGGATGCTTTGTCGGCGTACGGATTTCATAAGGAACATCACGAGGAAGATCATAGTAAGGCTTTGAAGTTAATTACGGTTGATTTTTATCTTCGGTATAAGGAAAAGATATTTATGGATCCTTTTTGCTCTGAGCTTTTGGATGCAATATGTGTGAAATTGCAGGAGTATGGAAGGTATCCTGTATGTGGAACACCGAAAAATCCGGAAGACGTATATAATAAAATGCAGGCACGTAATATCGAGGGTGGAATTGTAATCGGTTTTAATCCTTGGGACTGTCAGTCTTTTGCCGAAAAAGTTGGGAAACCGGTTGTGTTTATAGACTGCGGTGAAGGTAATTATGATAATATCGGGATTGCTGACTATGAAGGAGCAAAATTAATTACTGAGTTTATGCTCGGACAGGGACATAGAAAAATTGCGTTCTTTTGTGACAGAAAAAACCCCGTATCAAGCACCTTTGAAAGATTTCGTGGATACTGCAAAGCACTGGAAATTTATGGGATAGATTATTGTAATAAAGACTATTATTATCTGCCTGATGACAGGAACCTTAGAAGAGAAACCTTGAGGAATTTTGCGAGACACGCGAAGGCTGAGGGCTATACAGCGGTCTTTGTGGTCTCGGATTTGCTGGCAAATGAGGCTATTAACATATTTTTCTCAGAGGGGCTTCGCGTTCCTGATGATATATCTGTTTCAGGATTTGATGATAATATTTATGCAAGACTTAGCAGACCGCAGTTGACAACTATAAGGCAGTCTGTGGTTGAAAAAGGAAATGAGGCTGTCAAACTGTTGATGCAGAGGATCAGGGGAGAGGAAATTATTGCAAAATCCTTTAAACTCCCTGTTGAGCTTGTTGTTCGTG
>CAMAMD010000185.1 GCA_945836785.1 uncultured Clostridium sp. | reverse complement strand
CGGAGAGTGGATAGGTCGTTAGACAGATGGTAAGACTGAAAATTACGAAACGGCTTGGGGAAATCCTGTGACAAAACCTGAACTTATAGCCGCTGTAAAAGAGGCTGGCTTTAATGCAGTGCGTATTCCTGTTACATGGTATGAGCATATTGATGAAAGCGGGAATATTGACCCGGAATGGCTTGCAAGAGTACAGCAGGTGGTTGATTATGTAATTCAGCAGGATATGTACTGTGTGATAAATGTTCATCACGATGCAGGAGGCGGCTGGTTGCGTGCAACGCCTGAGTGTTATGAAAAGTATCACGATAAAGTATCGGCACTGTGGCATAATATTGCTGTCCATTTTAAGGATTACGGCGAAAAACTGATGTTTGAAGGGTTCAACGAAATGCTGGACGGCGAAGGTCATTGGGGTGGCGCCGGCAGTCCTGAAGAATATAAAGCACACAATGACTTTAACCAGCTTTTTGTTGATGCAGTCCGAGCAACAGGCGGAAATAATGCACAGAGAAATCTTATGGTGCAGATATATTCGGGTGCATGCGGCGACGGGGCACTTGAGAACTTCGTACTTCCGACAGACATTACAGAAGGGCATCTTATTATCCAGGTACACAATTATGATCCACAGCCGTTCACATGGACTTCCGTTGATTATACTGAATCGACAGATCAATGGGGAAGCGAAAGTGAAAAAGAAGATGTAAAAAATCTATTCAGTAAACTAGCAGCTTTTTCACAATTGCATAATGTGCCTGTTATCGTCGGAGAATGCGGTGCTGATTTTAAAGGTAATGAAGTCACAAGAAAAGCGTATGTGGAGCATTTTTTTAGTAATGCTTCTGAATATGAAATAAAATGTTTTTGGTGGGACACCGGTGACATGGCTTTGTTTGACAGAAATACCTGCAATGAAAAGTATCCTGAGATTATCGATATTATTATGAACAACAGTGGTTAGAGCTAAAAAGCGTGTATATGGATTGCCTGTTTCACACTTTGATGAGGTATGCGCCAGATGAACTGCGAACTACCGACGAAAGCGGGTCTCCATATAGATGTAAATAGACGATTCTATAATATAGTAATTTTGGTATTTACTTAATACCTTCTGCACTATACTTAAATATATTCAGAAATAAATATAAACGAAAGGAAATTCGCAATGAAAAAGAAACTTACAGCTTTTCTCTTATGCATATCAATGCTTTTCACCGCTTGTTCTGCACCTGAAACAACCCCTGAAAGCTCATCGGGAAATAGCTCTGTCACTTCCTCTGTGACCGAGGATGATATTGAAACAAGCTCCGCAGACGGCTCACAGTCGGAAATCGCTATACCTGATACAACAACCAAGGAGTCCGAAACTACAACGACCTCGGTGTCTGATGCTACTACAACTGCGGTTTCTGAGACTACTACCGCAGTGTCAGAAACTACGACAATGGTTACCACTACAGAATCTCAGACAGAAGTTCCCCAGCCTGAACCGGTTGTATTTCCTACGGCAAATGAAGTGGCAAAGGATATGGGACTGGGCATAAATCTAGGCAATACAATGGAGGCTTATGAGGCTACCGACTGCGAAAAGATCACCTTCGAATGGATTCCTGTGGTAGGTAATAATACTCCCAAGGATTATGAGGTTTGCTGGGAATGTGTAGAAACGACACAGGAAGTAATAGACGGTATGAAGGCAGCTGGCTTCAATACCGTAAGGATCCCTGTTTTCTGGGGTAATATGATGGCGAATGACGGCACATGGACTATCAATGCCGATTATATTGCAAGAGTAAAGGAAATCGTGGACTATTGTCAGAATGCAGGAGTTTACACAGTTATCAACATCCATCACTTTGATGAATTTATCATCCGCAGAAATGACATAGATGAATGTGAAAAGATATTCACACATCTGTGGACACAGATCGCGGAATATTTCAAGGATTACGGTCCTACTCTTGTATTCGAAGGCTACAATGAATACTTGGGAGGAAAACAGTTCAACGATAAAGGTGAGCTTGTAGAGTTATCGACGAGCGACGGCTACAAGATGACCAACACAATGAATCAGTGTTTTGTAGATGCGGTTAGAAAGACCGGTGGCAACAATGCAGAGCGTGTGCTTATTGTATCAGGTTACTGGACAAATATAGACCTTACGACAGACAGCCAGTTCAGGATGCCCACTGATACCGTGTCTGACAGACTCATGGTATCTGTACACTATGTTGATAACAATATGTACTGGTGGAACAGAATAGGCAGTCAAGACTGGATGAATTACATAGACGATCAGTGCGGTAAGCTGAAAAGAGCTTTTACAGACAAAGGAATTCCCGTATTCATGGGAGAAACCACATCAAACTATCCTAAAGACAATATGGATGCCTCTGCAAAAAATAAAATGACCTCGACAGAATGCCTAAAGATCGTACTTGAGAGACTTCTTGACGAAGGCTTTGTACCTGTATTATGGGACACCAACAGCCATTTCTATTCAAGAACAGATTATAAGATAAATAATGCAGATGATGCGGCGCTTATAAAGAGTTTATCCGAAAAGTCGGCGCAGTAAGTTTAAAATGCCACAGCTTTGATGCTGTGGCATTTTGTCGATAAGGTTAAAAATGGCTTTGAGCATACTGCACTATTGCTCCCACTCATTGCATAGACTTGCTCCTTAAAATAATTTTGTTTAGTAATTATTGCACTTGCTGTTCTGATTATTTTGATTATATTGCCACTAACTATATCGACAACCTCATCAGAGCGCCGAGGGAGCAGGAACTCGCCAAGAACGGAGAGAAGCGTACTTGATAAGGCTCCTGCCACCCATATAAAACCGAAAAGAGCCGCCTCGGAGCTGTTACGGCTTCGGGGTGGCTGTTTTTTGTTCACTTGATTTATATGCAGGAACAGGTGGTTCTGTATTCCGATATGCTCAATGTATTGCATTTTAGTCATAGCTTGTGCCGCAATGGTTTAAGCAGAGGTAATGTATCAATGTATGCGACATTCCTTTTGGCCGAAAATGGAGTGATGATGCTTTTGATAAAACAAAAACCGCTGCAAGCACAGCGGTTATACTGTTTGTCGAATTATCGGTTGCCCTTA
>CAMAMD010000184.1 GCA_945836785.1 uncultured Clostridium sp. | reverse complement strand
CTATATTGAAAATTATGATGAAAAAAATGTACAGGAGATGCCGGAGGGAACACTCATCATGCATAGTGAAGAGTATGTGGATGGTGAGATTGTAAGCACTGATTCTTGTACTCTGCGGGGGTATGTGGATGGTGAGATTGCTGAATTGGCATATTATAATTATAATTATCAGGAGGAGCATTATAAGAATCTCGAACTTTGCAATATAGTTCGACGTGGAACAGTATATACATCCTGTAGTACGGAGTATGAGCTGGTACCTACCCTGTATGGTGAGAATCAATGTAATCTGGAGAATGCAACATACACGGTACAGGATATCATGCAGCGTATGGGATATACTGATATGAAACTGATATCTACGGAGCATCTTGTGATGAATGGTGATACGTCAGACACACTTTATATGGATGGTTACAACTTTACATTTGTACCGCAGACGGAAGGGATTGATCATCTGTTGTGTAATCAGACATATGCAGTTGTTAAGGATAAATATGAGATAAATACAATGCTTAATGAACTGCCGGGAGCCGGACAGGAATGGATATGTATTGGAATTGATTCAGCTGGTATTCGGGGAATCAACTTTGCAATCAGATATGACAGGGGAGAACGGTTGTCTGAAGAAACCAGTACATTATCTTTTTCACAGGTGGATGAAGTTGCACAGGATTATATGAACTGCGTACTGGAGGCATGGGATGCATCTGGTGCAGTGACTGAGATCAATATTGTAGAGGTCCGTCTGGGGTATATGACCTTGCTGTATGATGACCAATATACGCTGGTGCCGGTCTGGATGTATGTTGAGGAAAAGGCAGTTGAACGGGATGTGTTGAACAATGCATTGTTTGCTGTCAATGCATTGGATGGAAGCATCGTGCAGTTCACACACGACAACGAATCCGGGCAACCTGGCCCATGGTATCATTGATAAAAGTATTATATATGAAATATGGGCAACATAAGAAATCATGGAGTGAAGAATATGGGCAGAAAGAAATTGATACCGCTCATGGCGGCGGCAGCACTATTTCTGACCGGTTGTGGAACCGGCGGAAAGGTGCAGGAGACACAGGTGACTGTGCCGGAATATGAAAAAATAATATATGATTCGGTAGAAGTTGAAAAGGGGGATATTACGCCTGTTCTTACGCTTAAGCTTTCGGCTACCAGTTATGAAAAAAAATCCTATTATCCACTCTATGATGACATGGAGGTAGAGCGTGTCAATGTGTCAGTTGGTGACAAGGTAAAAAAAGGAGATGTGCTTATTACTTTTAAGTCGGGGGATATTGCCGAACAGATAGAGGGTTATCAGAATCAGGTGGAGCAAAATAATCTGCTGATAGATCATTACACGAGACTGTCACAGCTGGATGCATCTCTGGATTATAGTGCTGACCTGGCGAGACTTGCGGAAGATAACAATGTCGCAAATTTGTATATACAGGAGCTTGAGGCGAAGCTTGCTTCATATAGTATATGTGCCGAGGATGACGGGAGTGTATACATATTGTCTGATTTGCTGGATTATGGGATTGTGGGTACATCAAATAATCTTATTACTTTGATATATGGAAGTGGGCAGTTTGAAGCTGAGACGACAGATGACTACGATTTTCAGATTGGTGAGATATATGTTGCCACATATGGCGTTGCGGAATATGAGATGATTCTCACGTCTGTGGAAGAAACGGGAACGGATGAAAACGGAGATGTGGTGAGAAAGCTTATGTTTCAGGGAAATGGAGAAAACACCGACTTTAGTAGCCGTGACAAGCTTACGATGACATTGGAGAAACCGACGCTGAAAGATGTTATCTATGTGCCGAAAGACTGTGTTTTTGACGTGGATGATGAGGACTATTATGTGTATCTGCTGGATGATGATGGATTTCGGGATGCTGTTAAGGTGACCGTGGGCAGTACAGTAGACGGTTATACTGTGATTGAATCAGGCTTGCAGCCGGGAGACAGGGTGGTGATTCAGTGATGAAGAATAAAATTATGAAAAGAATGACCGTTGCTGTTTTATTTGCTGTAATGCTGACCGGATGTGGGAAACAGTCCGTGGAGGTTCCTGTTTTACTTGAACCATCCATGAGTAATGAATCATACAGACCTGTGGAGTACGGTGATGTGGGTGCAATTAATGTAGCCTATGGAACAGTGGTCCCGACTGATTACTGCCATTTCTGGTTGTCTCAGGTTACCATCAGAGAGATTGAGGTTGATATCGGAGATTATGTAAAAGCCGGAGATATTCTGGCATATGCCGATATAGATGTGGCACATGAAACGATCGAGCAGCTTGAAGCAGAGCTTACACTTGAAAATTCCATTTTCTCGGCAGATGAGGAATTATATCAGCTTAAACATCAGGAGCTTGAACTGAAAATGGCCGGTGCCCGGGCAATTGCAGATGGGGATGCTGAGGCACAGGCGGCTACGGATATAGCTGTACTGGAAGAAAATTACAGATATGATACCTTATTGCATCAATACAGAGTGAATGCGTTGAATGAAAGTATTGCAAAACAGCAGGAGATTGTGACGGACGGAACCCTGGTTGCCAGGGCAGATGGCTATGTTACCTATATCAAGGATATTTCTTCAGGAGGTACAACGTCAAATACTGAAAATGTTGTGGTTGTATCTGATTATGAGGACTGTTATATCGAGATGACAGGCATCAATGTTTCAGAGGATTATCAGAGAAACTGGATGCCATATGACAGATATTATACGGAAATAGCCGGAAAGAAATACGATTTAAAAGAGTTTGAATACGCACCGGACGAGCTTGTGGTGATAGAAAATAAGTCTCAATATCCAGACATGCGTATGCAGTTTGAAGATAAAAGCATTATGCCGGAAGCGGGAACCAATATTCCTGTATTTATGACGGGAGATATCGTGGAAAATGTGCTTGTAGTCGGCAATGATTCTCTGTATCAGGATTCAAAAGGAGATTTTGTTTACGTAAAAAATGGGGACAGTAAGGAATTGCGTTATGTGGAGCTCGGCAAGGCAGGTGAAAATTATACTGAGGTAATCTCAGGTTTGACAGAGGGGCAAATGGTATACTATTCGTCGGATGCCATATTGCCGGAACAATACACGGAATTTG
>CAMAMD010000183.1 GCA_945836785.1 uncultured Clostridium sp. | reverse complement strand
TTATGAAATATAGGGAAAAGCTGAATACAGTCAGAATCATCGGAAGCTGCATTGCGCTGGTTGCGGTGCCATGGTTTTTAATCTATAAACAGCCTGATTTATCTACCAGCATTGTTGTAATTGTGCTTTTCTGTGTGATTTTGTTTGCCGGCGGCATTAGTCTGAAACTGGTATTTGGAGTCCTGGCTGTGGCAATACCTGCGATTGCCCTGGTGATATCGCTGGCGTTACAGCCGGACAATGGAATATTGGAGGACTTTCAGAGAAACCGTATTCTGGCGTTTATCAATCCCGAGGAATACGCCACCGAGGAAGCCTATCAGCAGTTGAATTCCTGCATGGCAATCGGTTCCGGACAATTGGACGGAAAAGGGTATAAGAATAATGAAATCACATCGGTAAAAAATGGAAATTTTATATCCGAGGCTCAGACGGACTTTATCTTTGCGGTAATCGGTGAAGAATTCGGATTTAAGGGAAGCGTTCTTGTTATTGTATTACTGATTGGAATTTCGCTGGAATGTATATCGGTAGCCAGAAAAGCGAAAGATACGGCAGGAACGATTATAGCAGCCGGAATGGGAGGGCTTGTCGCTTTCCAGGGATTTTTTAATATCGGCGTTGCAACTTTTATTCTGCCAAACACAGGGCTTCCATTGCCATTTGTAAGTTATGGACTGACATCTTTATTAAGTCTGTTTATCGGGATGGGGTTTGTATTAAACGTAAGACTTCAGGCTAAGAAATCGAAGTAAAGAGAGGGTATGGCTATGAATATCGCGCTAATCGCACATGATTCAAAAAAGAAACTGATGCAGAATTTTTGTATTGCTTACAGAGGAATTTTAAGTAAAAATGATTTGTATGCAACCGGTACAACGGGACGCTTAATTGAAGAAGTTACAAATCTGAATATTCATAAATTCCTTGCGGGGCATCTGGGAGGAACCCAGCAGATTGGTGCCCAGATTGAGCATAATCAGATAGATCTGGTAATCTTCTTAAGAGATCCCCAGGCACCAAAAGCACATGAACCGGATGCGAATAATGTTATGAGATTGTGTGATATGCACAATATACCGCTGGCGACAAATCTTGCCAGTGCGGAACTGTTGATTAAGTCCCTGGACAGAGGAGATTTAGAGTGGCGTGAAATGTACAAGTAAAAGATACTTTTCCGTTCTGGTGTGTATGTCGATATTCTTATCCTGTATTCTTTGCGGATGCGGAAATCTGTCATATGATATGGCGTATTGTGCAGATTCCGATATCAGTAGTTTTAATGTGATTTCAAGGCAGAACAGAAGAACTGCTGTACCATATGCGGCAGATTTGTGTGTGGTAACAGATAATGTGATGCATGAGAGTGTAAATATGGATGAGGCAGAGGCAGCTGTCCTGTTTGATGTGAACGGGGCGGGAGTGCTTTATGCAAAAAATGCTCATGAGACACTTTATCCTGCCAGCCTGACGAAAGTTATGACTGCGCTTGTTGCATTGAAAAATGGCAGCCTTGATCAGGTGCTTACGGCAACGGCTTCTGTGAACATCACAGAATCAGGCGCTCAGCTTTGCGGGTTAAAAGCAGGGGATACTATGACCCTTGATCAGGCACTGCGTATTTTACTGATGTATTCGGCGAATGATGTCGCCATGCTGATTGCTGAAGGTGTGGGCGGAACTGTGGAACATTTTGTAGAAATGATGAATGAAGAGGCACACAGTCTGGGAGCAACCAATACAAATTTTGTAAATCCGCATGGACTTACGGATGTGAACCACTATACCACAGCTTATGATTTGTATTTGATTTTTAATGAAGCGATACGGTATGAAACTTTTAATGAAATTATGCAAATGAGCAGTTACCAGACGACTTATTTTGATAAAAACGGAAAGGCAAAAGAATTTAATAAAACAACTACAAATCTTTTTATCAGAGGGGATTATAGTGCGCCGTCCAATGTGAATGTGATCGGAGGAAAGACAGGTACTACAAATGCAGCGGGGCATTGTCTCATGCTTCTTGCCAGGGATGAAAACGGGTCGCCCTATATCTCAATCATTATGCGTTCCAGCTCTACGGATGTGCTTTATAACGAGATGATTGATTTACTGGATGAGATTCATAAATAGAGGTTGTTTTTTGGCATCATATCACTTATAATTAACTTAACAGGTAATACAATATTATTACTACAGGAGGGTTTTCCAATGGTTCAATTAATTGTAGGCGAAAAGGGCAAAGGTAAGACAAAGCAGTTATTGGATAAGGTAAACAGTGAAATTCAGAAAATCACCGGCAATATCGTTTATCTCGACAAGAGCACAAAGCATATGTATGAACTGAACAATAAAGTTCGTCTGATTGATGTTTCTCAATATATGATTGAGAACAGTGACCAGTTTCTTGGATTCATCAGCGGCATTATTTCCCAGGATCACGATTTGCAGCAAATGTATTTTGACAGCTTTTTGAAGATTGCCTGTCTGGAAGGACAGGATGTAACAGCGACGGTTGAAAAATTGGAAAAACTCAGCGAGAGCTTTGGAGTAGATTTCATTTTAAGCGTTTCCATGAATGAATCAAAACTTCCGGCCGGCTTAAAGGATAAGGTTATTGTTTCGCTGTAAGCGTAGTATTACATAATTTATCGGAATTTACACAAAAGCCTCGATTGACCGGGGCTTTTGTTTTGGGCACAGGTAAGAGATACATGTAGTCATTGCAGGAGGGAGACGGCTTGGCAAAAAAGAGCAGCAAGGTAAAAAAATACAGAAAACCTCTGAATCTGAATATTGGTATGATTATTTTCAGCGTGGTATTCATCTATGTAATCATCTGTATTATTCTGTATTTTCAGACAGGCCGGATTGTACGGTACGAGGTAAAAGAAGGCTCACTTGCTACGAACAATATTTTCAGAGGAGTTGCACTAAGAGATGAGACAGTCATATATACGGAGGCTGCCGGATATGTGAATTATTATGCCAGAGAGGGAGAACGTGTAGCAAAAAATGATCTGGTCTATATTGTAGACGAGACAGGTAAGCTGAGTGAAGAACTGGTCGCACTCAACCTTGGAGAGAATTCATTGAGTAACCGTGAACTGGCAGAATTTCGAAACGAAATTGTAAATTTTGTACATGGTTTTGACAGGACAG
>CAMAMD010000182.1 GCA_945836785.1 uncultured Clostridium sp. | reverse complement strand
AAATACAGCATCATGCAAACAAAGAAAAATACGATTATGTTTTTCCCAAGGTTCTCTATTTTCTTCACAGTCTTCCCCCGTATATCAGCTGTCCGCTTTATTTGTAATACTCCAAAAACCAGTCAACAAACTTCTGCAAGCCTTCTTCAATTGATGTGGACGGCTTAAACTGATAATCATTCATCAAATCAGTAACATCTGCATAAGTCTGATACACATCCCCCGGCTGCATCGGAAGGTATTCTTTCCGGGCCTCTTTTCCAAGACATTTTTCCAATGTTGTAATAAAGTCCATCAGCTTTACCGGCTGGTTATTACCGATATTATAAATCTTATACGCTGCCCCAAGATCATCCTCTTTAGGCGGATTACATAAGATATTCATCACTCCCGTTATAATATCGTCAATATACGTAAAATCACGCATCATATCTCCGTTATTGTAAATCTGGATCGGTTCACCGTCCATAATTTTCTTGGCAAATTTGAAATATGCCATATCCGGTCTCCCCATAGGTCCATACACCGTAAAAAAGCGCAATCCAGTCGCTTTTATGCCGTACAGCTTACAATATGCATATGCCATCAATTCATCACTCTTCTTAGTTGCCGCATACAGACTTACCGGGCGATCCACCTTATCCTCCGTAGAAAACGGCACCTTTTCATTTCCACCGTACACAGAACTGGAGGATGCAAATACGAGATGCTCCACCGGATAATTGCGGCATGCCTCCAGAATATTATAAAATCCGATCACATTTGCCTGAATATAAGAATCCGGATTGTCAATACTGTAGCGTACCCCGGCCTGCGCTCCAAGATTAACGACAACATCCGGTTGAAAATCGCAAAAAAGTGATACGACCGCTTCCTTATCCGCAAGGCTTCCCCTCACAAAATGATACGTTTCATACTGCATCAAATCTTCCAAGCGATCTTCTTTCAGCTTCACATCATAGTAATCCGTCAGATTGTCAAAGCCGATCACTTCTGCTCCTGCCTCCAATAACCTTTTTGACAGAAAGTATCCGATAAATCCGGCTCCTCCCGTAATTACATAAGTAAACTTTGCATTTAACTGATTCATTCTTCCATCCTCTCTTCCGGCAGTGAAAATCCCTGATGTCTTTCAGCCAGCCATTGTTCCATATAAATATGATAACCATCCACAGTATCAATTAAGAAAAAATAATAATCCTCCATCCTACCGTTCATAGGTTTTGCAGCATTTACAACAATACACTCCGCACCTTTTTCCCTGCAGAGCACCGCAAGCCGCTCTGCCTCGAGTACCGGGGCTTCGATTTGCTCTAACAGCTCATTTTGAAGATTCCAACGTTCAATGATTGCTTCTCTTCCATACACCGTCGTAATCTCGGCTGTATATTGTCTTGTATACTCTACCAGACTAAGCGGAAATGCTGCCGTCAGATTATATTCAATATCATCATCCAATATTGTATCACACACATGAATCACTTCCTGCGGAATATGAAGCTCATTTTCTGCACGACTGAAATTTCCATTCGTAAATACATTCGTTCCGGATACCATGATGACAAGACAGACCGCTGCAAAAACTGCTGCTTTAATAATCCTCTTTTTCGTATGAAGCATCAGCCTTATCACAGCATAACACACGGTCGCCGCATAGGGAATCAGCCATAACTGCCTGTAATAAATCTCGTTATCCATCACATAATGCATGATACCATAAGCAGTCAAAGGAAAAACAAAAACCGTCACCACGGTCAGGGCACCATAAATCAATATTACTCGCCGATTCTTTTCCTTTTCCGTAAAAAACAAATACAGCACCGCCAGCAAAAACAGCGTAAAATATAGTCCGGCACCACGGTAATTCCGTAATGTTTCAAATACAACCTGCATCGTCTCTGCCATCGGATGTCTCCCTTCTCCTGTCTTATTGTCTAACGAAACACTGCCAGTAAATAATAATAGATTCCGCCATATACAATACTCGGTATACAACATAATATCATTGAAAGACAAAGCCGCCATTTTTTCTCAAAAACCAGTTTCCACAATGCCGCGCTGCCATATACTATCGGCAACAGATATACCGATGCGGTTGTCGTAAAAACGCCGCATGCTGATAGCAAAAACAGCATGATCCAATCTAATTTCTTTCCTTCACACAATGCGCGGTACAGAAAATATATCACAAGCGGTACTATAATATTGGCAAATGCAGCTTTCCCCTGCCATGTTCTCGTATATTGAAAGGTCTCTGCCGTATAAATGGAAATATTCCCCCAAATATACCACAGATTCACAAGTAACACAAATACCGGGACATAATGATGATGTTTTTTTAACAATGCATACCCAAGAAGACTGTAAACCAGATACATGAGCATCAAAAGTACAGGTGCCAATATACTGTGTGCCATTGCTGCCGGATGCATACCACACATTTCGGCCAGCCATGTAACAAACACGGGCATCACGGATAATGCATGGCGCACATCCAGCCCGATCGGCATTCCCGTATACGCATCTCTGCGAAACATTGTATCAAAGAACTGCGTAATCACCGATTCTGCAATGTAATAAGAATCGTCCCCGTCCATATGATTATAAAAATACAAATATCCCATCTGTAACGCAACGACAACAGCCACCACACACCACAAGACAAATGTGATATATCTGCGGTGCTTACTATTCACAGGTTCTTCCTGCACCGCTTCCTTCTGTACCTCAGCCCGAGACTCTGTCATATGCCCTTTTTTCCGCTTTCTGAAATACCATGCCGACCCTCCGAGAGATACGAGCGCGATGATCAGAATACACACATTATATACTGCAGAAAACTCACTAAATTTCCGAAAACACACCACAAACGGTACACACACAATCTCAAACGCTGCAAATTGTATGATCCAGCCATATACATAGGCCTTTAGCCAAAACTGTCCCTTCCCTGCTTCAGCATCATACATTGCTGCATACATACCACAGGCAATCGGTATCATCCCTATAAAAAAAATCACTCGAAGAGCTGTAATCAAAGACATTCCTTTTCTCCTGTCAAGACCTGTCTTCTAACAAATACCGGTCTTTTTTCTTCTTTTTGAAACAAAGTCACGGACAGCATCACGCAACAAAAGGTAGAGCATAATATAAAACATTCCCTGTGTATAATTCACATAACGGCTGTTGACCAAAATAAT
>CAMAMD010000181.1 GCA_945836785.1 uncultured Clostridium sp. | reverse complement strand
ACTGATAATTAGCCAACGAACCACTGTTACCGTTGTAATATGCAACCGCAGGTCCTACGTTATCCCAGCAAAGCGGCCAGTAACAGTTCTGTGACTTATCGTGATTCTTGTATGTATTAAATTCGTTGAGATATATCTGCTCGCCTGTTATATTGTAAAGCATTATAGCTGCCAGACAGTAATCATCCTGCCATGCACTTGAGCTGTAAAAATATGAAGCCGTAGTATTGCATGCCTTATTATTTCTTCTTGCAAAATCAAATATCTTCTTTGCCGCCTCAAGGTTGTCCGCACCGCCAAAATTTTTATACTGCATGGCAAGTGCTGCCGCACTTAATGCAACTATATCTGTAGACGGCTCTGAGACAGTAGCAAAATATATCGGTCTGTTTGCATTGGTCTGCTTTTCAGGCGGTCCCCAGTAACCATGGTCATAGCCTCCGCCACCCATACCTACCTGAACACAGTATGCCTCAACATTTCCATACGCATCATAAACTGCACATTTTTTTAAGTAATCTGCAAAACGTGTAGTTATAGTCTTTAAATGTCCTGCCTGTCCTGCATAGGAATATGCGTCCTTTTCCGTATCGTAGCTCATACCGAGTACAAAGGCTGCATAAGCCTCCGGAAGTCCAAACTTTACATGGTCTCCTGCATCATGATATCCACCTGTCACATCAACATTTACAGTAACACCATCCATCCTTGTGTATGTTGTCACATCAAAGGTATGACAGTCATCTCTCCAGGCATGCAGACTTTTTTCACCTACATCGCTTCCGCACATATTTGCATCATACAGATAAAGCGAATACTGCAAAAGCTTTGCATAATTATATTCATTTTCTGCTGCCTTAACCTTAAGCACCGAGCCTGTCGAAACAGTCGACAGACCAACCACTGCAGCAAGTGCCGTGGCTAAAACTCTTTTTAACCTTCTCATCTTTCCCCTCCTTATCTTCTTACTGTCCGGCCGTCTTTTTCGGCTTGAACAAAACCTTTTTTAAAGCCTTATCAATCGACATAAGCCATTTTGCAAATACCGCAGTCACTACCGCGCAGAGTATAAAGAGTAGTATTACATCTGCCCAGTCAAGTGCCGTAAACGCAAAATGTCTTGTTATCTCCATAATAACAACGTGATGAACTAAAAATACCGCGTAGCTTAATTTACCTATCTCTCCGCATACATTATAAAAGCCATCCCATTTTATATAGCTGCAAATCCAGTTCACAAACAGGAATACCGATATTCCTATGATTGTATTTTTATTTAAGGTGCTTAGCTTACTTGTATCAAGAAACCACAACAGCCCTAGGATAACCCCGCTTGCCAGTCCAACAGGAAGCTTTGTTTTCTTAATATATTTTACGAAATACATACCAAATGCAAATTCCGGTATTCTAAATAATACAAATATTGAATCCGGTATTGCCATATGGTAAAAATGCGGTCCGACAAAATATATCACAGCAATTATTATCGCTGTTACAACAGGCTTTTTATCTATACCAAGCTTAAGCAGCGGAAATAGAATGTAAAGCAATATAAGACAGCCCAAAAACCATTCGCCCAGGATATAGAAGTTTGGCCCGTACCAGGAAAGATAACCATCCATTCCAACCACGGTCAGAATAATGGATTTCTTTGGAACTCCTGCCGGATTAAAATGTCCCCTTTGATAAAAATAATACAGACAGCCTATAAACCATGCCGCCCAGAACATCGGATATATCCCCAGAAATCTCTTTTTAAAATACTGCTTTATATCAAGCCTTCCGTCATAATTGTACATAAGCGAAACACCTGACAATATGAAAAATATGGTCACTCCGAAATCACCCAGATAGGTTCCAAATACGATATCAGGAAGTATCTTTATCGGAAAGCTTATACCATATGCCTCAAGTGCTCTTGTAAAATGACACACCACTACGGGTATCATCGCAAGAACTCTTAATACATCTACATATTTTAATCGTTCTTTACTCATAATCTCCTCGTAACGTTCTTTATTATTCCCATGGTTTTCTGCTGAAGCCTTGCAACTATTTCAGGTGAAATACTCTTAGTAAGCTTGAAACTTACCTTTGCTTCTTTTACGCATATAGGACTTTTAAATGTAAATCCAAGCTGCGGGTCTCCGACTATATACACAAGCTGTGCATTACATAAAAGGGCATTGTGTCTTGCCTCCTTTTGTGTAAATGTATGGATGCTTCCTGATGTATCCGTAAGCTTCATCACGAAATCCTCAACCACCATCTCACCATACTCGCAAGGATCAAATCTAAGGGCACAATACTCTTTTCCGTCAAGCCCGATAGTGCAGGAATATCTGTCCTCTTCACCGGTTCCCGTCGCCTTTACCTCTATAGCTGTTTCTTCCTTAAACGGAGAATCCGGCGTTGCTATATAAAGCTTTGAATCAAGATAGTTATTGGCTCTGCCCTTTCCGCCGTAGTGATTTACTATATCGTAGGCAGCATTTAATCTGGTAAGAACCTCGTTAAAGCTTCCCGCATCCTGTCCCTTGTTAAAGATAATGTCATTTATCGCATGAAGCATATAGTTAAGGTTAGTAAGTTCCATCGCGGCTCCCCTGTCACTCATAATCCATCCCGGATAATACCCTTCCGACTGAACTACAAATGGATATATACGCTCTATCGCATGTGCGATGGTTCCGTCTGCCACACCCTTTGTACATACAAATTCATCATATTGCCAGCGCTTTGCAAAAAGTGGCTTTAGAGCCTTTGCTCTCGCAAAGAAAAATCCTCCTAACGGAGCTATCGGCTCCTTTTTTTCGCTCATAGGTGCCTTAAGTCCCAGCTCCTTTGCAAGTGCGACTGTATTCTCGTAGTTTGTGGACCATTCAAGTCCGAGTGTTATATAGTAATCAGCATGGTTTGGAGGCGGAGGTGTAAGCAGTCCTACTCTCTCGTTTTCCTCAAATACCGATATTACATTTTTTACATATTCCTTTGTCGGAAGAAGGTTCTCGAAGCATCTGTACGCAAAGGAGGTTCCGATTGTTCCGGGTCTATTCTGTCCTGCCTTTTTGTCATGTGCATGACAGATGTAATCGTAATCATCTATCCTGTCTGCAAACTCTACCAGAAGCGGTCCGACATCCGCACCCTTATTCTCGCAGACTAAAACCTCCAGCTTATTGCAGTTAAGCTTACTAAAGCTTTCTCT